>CAYFVS010000125.1:0-6752 GCA_964346565.1 uncultured candidatus Brocadiaceae bacterium
CATCGGCCTGGCGGCCGTGGCGCTGCTGCCGCTGTTCAAGCTGTCGGAGGACGTGTTCTGGTGGGCGGGGATCTACTTGCAGGGGTGGGGCAAGTGGACCATCGCCACGGCGGCCTGGATGGGGGCGTTGATCCTGGTGCCCACCACGCTGATGGGTGCGACCTTTCCGCTGGTCAGCCGGATATACACGGTCAACTTCAGGCAGCTGTGCCGGCGGATCGGGCTGGTGGGCTTCCTGGAAAAGGTCGGCTCGATCTTCGGCGCGTTCGCGGGGGGCTTCATCCTCATCCCACTGCTGGGGATGCAGCGCAGCGTCCTTCTGTTGGCGGCGGTGAACGTCGCCATCGGCCTGGCCGTGCTCCTGAGCCATCCCCGCATGCGCTGGAGCCGCAAGGCGGCCTTCGTGGCTGCCCTGGTGCCGGCGGGGCTGGCAGCCTACTGGCTGGTGCCCCACCAGATGCAGTTCCTGCCCTGGCACTTCTCCCAACCGGACATCGAGACACGTCAGGGGTTCCACCTGCTGGACTACGACGAAGGTATGGACGCCACCGTGGTGGTGGAGCATCGGTACGAGGGCGACTCCCGCGGGCTCGCCGTCAACGGGGCGGACGTGGCCGGCACCGGCAGGCTGCTGGAGAGCACCCAGATCACCCAGGGTCACCTGCCGGTTCTGCTCTACGAGGCCCTGAACGGGCGGCCCCCCACCAGCGCACTCACCGTCGGGCTGGGCAGCGGGGGCACATCCTACTCGTTGAGCCTGCATGAGAGCCTGAAGGACATACATTGCGTCGAACTGGTCCCCGCCGTGCCCAGAGCAGCCAGGGAGCACTTCCAGATGCTCAACCGGGACCTGTTCAGCGACCCGCGGTTCCGCATAATCATCCAGGACGGCCGCACCTACATGCTGGCGTCGGAGAGGAAGTACGACCTGGTGCTGGACGACTCGGTCCACCCGGCCTATCACGGCAGCGCCAGCCTCTACAGCCGGGACTTCTTCCAGGACTGCCGCGACAGGCTCACCGAGGGCGGCATCATGTCGGCGTGGGTGCCGGTTTCGCGGGTCTCGAAGAAGGAACTGCGGATGATCTTCCGCTCCTTCCTGGATGTGTTCCCCCACGCGGCGCTCTGGCACATGAACAACGAGCGCAACAACCACATGGTGCTGACCGGCATGCAGCAGCCGCTGTCGGTGGACTTCCAGAAGTTCCGCCGGCGCGTTGAGCAGCCGGCCATAAGGGCGGACCTGGCCCAGGTGGACCTGGACAGCCCCTACGTGCTGCTGTCCAGTCTGTGGATGGACACCGAGTCGTTGCGTACATACTCGGCCGGCGCCCCCCTCCACACCGACAACCGCCCCCGCCTGGCGTTCAGTTGCCCTCGCACACTCCGGGCCACGCTTGTCAGCGATCCCTGGATGCGGCGGCTGGCCGAAATGCGCCCGCCCGGCCTCTCGGTGCTCCCGCACCTGAGGAACCTGGGCAGCAGCGAAGAGGAGATGGCCCGCGACAGGGAACGCCTGGAGCTGGAGGAGCAGGCGGCCGCACACCTGAACGACGGGTTCTTCATACACGCCACAGGGGACAGCCAGTTGAGGCGCGGCCAGCCGCGGCGCGCGCTGGTCAACTTCCAGGAGGCATATCGGAACGCGCGACGAGCCCAGGAGCTGAGCCCCCGGAACCCGACCTGCGCACTGCTGGTCAGCCGGTGCTGCGCCTCAGCCGCCTCCGCCTGCCTCAGGCTCGGCCAACTCGACGGGGCGCTCTCATGGTGCCGCCGGGCGATCCGCGCCGACCCCGACCACGGCTACTCCTACGTCGTGATGTCCAACATCGAACTCGCCCGGGGCAACGCAGCCGACTCGATGGCCTACCTGGAGAAGGCCATCGAGACCGAACCTCACCGGCTGACGTGGCGCTACGACCTGGCCAGGCGATGCCGCCAGAACGGGCAGATCGAGAAGGCCCGCCGGCAACTGCGGCTACTGCTGGAAGCCCTGCCCGGCAACGAGACCATCGAGGAGATGCTCAGCGGACTGGACGTGGCGGACGCGCCCGCTCAGTAGTCGGGCAGGCCGATGTCCAGTCGGTCTCGCACCTGCTGCTCCGTGATGCGCGTCTGGAAGTAACCGTTTGGGGCCCCCAGGTGGCGAGAGCTGCTCCCCGGTGGCTGCCCCTGTCGGCGCGCAGATGGCGCGCGAGCCACGGGGCGCCCGTGGGAGTGCGAGGCCCGGCCCGACGGCCGCTGCACGGTGCGCGCCTTCCACGGCAGGCACCGGGTCGAGCTGGACGGGATGGCACGGGAGGCGTGCCTGTCTAAGAGCGAAGGCCGGGTCGAACCGGACTTCACACGGGGCGACTGACCGGGTCCGCTCAGTGCCGAGGGATCTCATCCCACGGGTAGTCGGGGCGCATCCGGCGCAGAGCTTCGATGAACGGCCAGGGCACCTGCCGGAAGATGTCCGTCCGTTCCTCGAAGAAGTAGTGCAGGTCCGCCACGGTCATGCGGTAGGCGTCGCGGAGCATCTCCAGCGGCGTTCTGTTGGTGAAGAACTGCCTGAGCAGCTTCTCGTTGCCCTCGCACCTGTGGCGCACTGTGTTGAGATTCAGCCGCTTTGCCAGGGCCGGGTTGTCGCAGACGCTGGGGTACATCCGCAGCCCGCCCAGTGGCTCGAACAGCAAGTAACGCTCGTAGTACGTCTCATGGCGCGGGTTGATGGTGATGCACAGGTCGTCGGCGTGGAGCATCAGGGTGGCCTGGTCGAAAACACGCTTCATCAGTTGCATCAGCATGGGCAGCGCGCGGCGTATCTGGCGCCTGCGGTCGGCCAGCATAGTGGCCTCGGTCAGCCTGCGTCCCCGCCGGCGCAGGGGCTGGACTTCCTCGTGGTAGATCTCGTCCATGGGCAGCCCGACCGGCGTGTCCAGAATCAGGGAAGCTGTGGCGACCACTTCCTGGCGCAGGACCGCGACGAAGGTCGTGGTAGTTGGGAAGGCATTGAAGACCGTGAGCCGTATCCGTCCCGGGCTCTCGGGCAGGTAGCCGCGGCGGCGATAGCTGCTGTAGACCAGCGAGTAGGCGTCATCCAGCTCCTGCCTGGAGGCCGCCGGCCGCACGGTTAGGCCGTCACACCGGGGTGGGCCCGGCACCTGGACGGCAGCGTTGCTCTGTCCCATGGACACCCCAGGCTACAGGACGTGGCGGAGAAGCGCTTGCAGGCCATCCGGCGACCAAACGCATGGCCGCAAACCACACCGCCCTCCGGGCGGCCACGCGCAGGTCGGGCACCGTCGGGCTGCCGCACGTATGCCCCCCTGCAAGATGCGCAAGGAAAGCCCCTTGCTCTGAAGCCGCATTATACGCGACCGGGTCCGGGCTCGGCAACAGCAAGTTCCTGGCATTTGCCATGCCCCGCGCTGCCGCTGCCCCACCGTCGGCGCCCCCAGTTCGTCGGAACCCCCCTCGCCTGTGCCGTGTCCATGTAAATGGACACCCGTGCCGAATGCCGTCGTCACATGCCTTTCCACACTTGCTGCCGGCGCCATCCCTCGCGTGGACGGCAAAGGCGTGTCGGGCAAGGGTGCCGGCCCATCTCTGGGGCGGCCGCCCGCCGTGTGTGATACGCCGTTAAGCTTTGCCCACACACCCCTTCCAACAAAGTGGACTGCTTCAGGCGGGCGGCCCGCCGGGCCCAGCCCCCCGTACTGCGGCCGGCGCCCCGGGGCGCCCTGTCGCCATGGCGAAGGTGGCACAGAGTTTGCCGCCCTGTTTCTCCCCGTGGGCTCTTCGTGTTTCCTTCGCGGCCTGTCATCGAAGAAGGGATCCATGGACGGCGTATCCGCCCTGCTTATCACCACCGACGAGCAACTCATCGCCGCCTCGCGTCGGCTCGCGCGGGAGAATGGAGCGGATCTCAGCGTAGCGGGTTCTTTGCGCGCCGCGTCGAAGGCCATGGCGCGCCGGCAGTTCGACCTGTTGCTGGTGCACGCGGACTGCCGCGACGCGCAACTGCGCCGTCGGCTGGGGGATGGGCTTCTTTTCGGGGACCACCCGCCAGTGATCGCCCTCAGCCGTCAGGGCTCCATTCGGGATGCCGTGCGGTGCCTGCAGGCCGGCGCCCGGGACTACCTGTGGGCGCAGCCGCGGCACGGGCAGGGCCTGGAGGCCGCATTGCGGGACGCTCTGGAGCCCCTGAAGCGCACCGAGACGCAGCAGGCCCACACCCCGCTCAAGTTGCCCGCCCTGCCGGGGTTCCTGTCCCTGGACCAGCAGACGCTGTCGGCCTGCGAGACGGCCGTCCGGGCCGCGGCGATGCAACGGCCGCTGCTGATCTGCGGGGCCAGCGGCACGGGCAAGACCCTGCTGGCACGCAAGGTACATCAGCTCTCGGCGCGCTGCCTTGCGCCGCTGGTGGAGGTCTACTGCGCGCCCACGGGACGGGCGGCGCAGGAGGCAGAGCTCTTCGGGGGCGGCGGCCGGCAGGGCGCCGTGGCGCGGGCCGAGGGGTCAACGCTGCTGCTGGAGGCGACGGAGTACCTGGTGCCCCGGGTGGCGCTGCGGCTGGCCCGGACCCTCCAGGCCCCCGGCAGCGATGCAGAAGGCCCGACCCAGGCGGACGTGCAACTGATAGGCACGGCGGACAGGCCCGAGGACGAGAGCGGCGCCGGATGCCTTATGAGAGCACTGGACGGGCCGGTGCGCGTCTGTTTGCGCCCCCTCAGGGAGCGGCGCATAGACATCCCGCTGCTGGCGGCTCATTTCCTGGGACTGGCGGCGGCCAGATGCAGGCGCTGCATCAAGCGGATTACCCGCCCGGCGATGGACGCGCTGGCCCATTACGACTGGCCGGGCAACGCCCGCGAGCTGCGCAACGCCATCGAGCATGCCGTGATGCTGACCCGTGGGGGGGGGCTCCAGCGGGCCAGCCTGCCCCGGCGCGTTTGTGCACAGGCCGCGTCGGAGACCGGCAGCCGGCAAGTGAGGCCGTTGAAGGCCGCGCTGCAGGAACCGGAAAGGCGCCACATACTGCGGGCCCTGGAGGAGTCCGGGTGGAACAAGACTTGTGCGGCGGAGCGTTTGCAGATCAGCCGCTCCACGCTGTATAAGAAGATGCGCAGGCACGGCCTGGACGGTGAACCGTCCGAGGGGCGCCCGTCTTAGGCGCGCCAGCATCGGCTGCGTGCCTCAGTCAGACCCGAGCCCGCAACTCGGGCCAGCCGAAACCGCACCCGGTGAGCCCGATGATCTGGTGGACAAAAAGATCGAACGCAGGAAATGGCCCCGGCTCCCGCTGAAGCTGAACGTGGAGTTCTTCGGCCCGAGCCGTGAGGAACTGGAAGGAACGGGCACGACCGAGAACGTGTCTCCGGGGGGCATCTACTTCCGCACCACTCAGTGGCACGAGCTTGAGGTCGGCCAGGAGATCGCTGTAAGTCTTTCCGGCTTCAGCGCCTACAACCTGGGGCCGCTCTTCCGCACCCTCCGCGGCGAAGCGGAAGTCCTGCGCCTCGAACCCCCCGGCGAGGAGGGAGAGACCCCCTATGGGCCGGCCGGCGTGGCCGTGAAGTTCGGTGAACCGCCCCGGATGGACATCTACCGCATGTCCGCCTGAGACCCCCGCCCCCGCCGCCGTTCAGGCATCCATTATGTCGTGCTCGTGCAGCTTGTTATAGAGGGTGGTCCGGTTGATCTCCAGCCGTCTGGCGGTCTCCTTCCGGTTACCTCCGGTGGCCTTCAGGGCAGCCAGTATCAGCCGGCATTCGACCCGCTTCATAGCTTCCTTCAACGGAAGCACGCCGTCCTCGGGGACAACGACGTCGCCCTGGACCGCGTCCTGGATTTCCAGGGCATCCGGCGTGACATAGGGCTCGTCGCAGACGAGCACGGCCCGCTGGATGACGTTCTCCAGCTCACGCACGTTGCCGGGCCAGTCGTATGCGCTCAACATGCGCAGGGACTCTTCGGACAGCCCCTTGACCTCACACCTGGCCTGAGGGCCGTACTTCTCCAGGAAGTGCCGGGCAAGGGGCAGGATGTCCTCCCGCCGCTCCCGCAAGGGAGGCAACGAGATGTTCATCACGTTGATGCGGTAGTAGAGGTCCTCGCGGAACTGCCCGTTGGCAACCAGTTTGCCCAGGTCCTCATTGGTGGCCAGGATCAGCCGCACATCCACCTCACGCGTCTGAGTGCTGCCGACGGGTTCGAACTTCAGGTCTTCCAGCACCCGGAGCAGCTTCTGCTGCAGGGAGGGGGAGGCCAGGGATATCTCATCCAGGAACAGCGTGCCTCCGTTGGCGGCGTCGAACCGCCCCCGCTTGTCGGCAATGGCACCGCTGAAGGCGCCCTTCATGTGGCCGAACAACTCGCTCTCCAGCAATGTGTCCGGCAGCGTTCCGCAGCCCAACTCGACGAAGGGGTTGCCTGCCCGCGCGGAGTTCATGTGGATGGCCCGGGCCACCACCGTCTTGCCCGTGCCGCTTTCACCGGTGATCAGCACCGTGGCGTCATTGCCCGCCACGATCTTGATCATGTCCACCGCCTGCTTCATCTTCGGGTCGCCGCAGACGAAGTTGCCGAACTGGAAGGTCATGTTCAACTGCCGGCGCAGGCGGTTGTTCTCCGCCAGCAGTTGCTGCTGTTGCAGGGCGCGCTCGATGGCCAGCTGCACTTCGTCGTCGGAGACCGGCTTGGTCACGTAGTCGAACGCACCCATCTTGATCGCCCGCACGGCGTCCTCAATCGTGCCGTAACCGGTG
>CAYFVS010000126.1:0-3895 GCA_964346565.1 uncultured candidatus Brocadiaceae bacterium
CCCGCACCGTGCCGACGGGTATGGCGAAGGCCCAACCGCGCCGCGCGCCCCTCTCGCCCTCGACGGCCACGTTGATGCCCACCACTCGACCGTCCAGATCCGCCAGCGGCCCCCCGGCGAAGCCGTCCCCGAGAGCCATGTCCGTCTGGATGAACTCCTCGTACTCCGCCACGCCCAGGCCGCTGCGGTGCAGTCCGCTGACTACCCCCTGCGCGATGGAGCCAGGAAGCTGGGGAGGATTTCCGACGGCGAACACGGTCTGCCCGACCCGGAGGGCGTCCGAGTCGCCCAACTGCACGGCAGGCAGGTCGCCGGCCTCGATGCGGAGCACCGCCAGGTCGGAATCCTCGTCAGCACCCACCAGCTCCGCCTCCAGCCGCCGGCCGTCGTGGAGCGTCACGGTGATCTCGTCGGCGCCGTCCACGGCGTGATGGACGGTCAGCACGTGGCCCTCCGCGTCCAGGATGCAGCCGGAGGCGGCGCGGCGGGCAAGCCGCTGCGGCCAGGGCATCTGGCGCCGAAGTTCCGGCGGCCACATCTCGTCCAACGGGGGGATCACGAACGGCCCGTATGGCTTGAACTCCAGCTCAGGAGGTGGTACGTGCGGCCCCCGTTCCCGGGACTCGGGCATCCAACGAAAGCGCCAGCGGCGCTCTGGAGGCTCGGGCATTTGTGCCGCACCCTCCTTGTCCGTCTCAATCGTCACGACGGCGGGGCGCACCCGCTGGACGGCCGCCTCCAGGGCACCCGGTTTGTCGGACGCGGCCCAGGTGGTTCGGGCCGCCACGCTGAGCCCCAGTGCCATCCCTGCAAGGACTACAGTGAGCATGATCCGCGCGCGCATCTGATCCACCTCCCTCCGGGCCACGCTGTCCCGCGGGATCAGGGCAGGGGCAGCGTCAGGTAAGCCGCGCTCCCGGTCTCCGCGTCCAGCATTCTGATCAACATGCGATTGCCTTCCCTTGCCGCCTTCAGGGCGCGCCGGTAGCTCTCCCGGTCCGCGACCGGTTGTCGGTTGATGCTGAGGATGACGTCCCCCTTGGTCAGCACGCGCGCGGCGGGAGTGCCGGGCTCGACGCTCAGCACCAGCATTCCTTCCACCCTGGGGCGGCCCAGCTCGCGGGCGTCCTCCTCGGTCAGGGGGCGGACCTGCGCGCCAAACCAATCGGCCGACAGCACGGCGGAGGCCAGATCACCCGCGGTCACGTCGCGGGTCATCTTCTCGCCCTCGCGCCAGAAGACCAGTCTCACCGTCTGCCCGGGGTCGGTCGCGGCCACGTGCCGACGCAGCTCGCTGACCCTGCTGACTGGGTGACCGTCGTACTCGACTACGATGTCGCCCGCCTTCAGGCCGGCCTCGGCGGCCGGTCCGTCCTCCAGCACTTCCTGCACCAACACGCCCTCGGTGCCCTCGAACTCGAACATGTCGGCCATCTCGGGCGACAGGTCGCTGATGGTCACGCCCAGGTAGCCGCGCTCGACTTGCCGCCCGGCGATCAGGTCGTCCAGTATGGCCGTCGCCATGCCGACGGGGATGGCGAACCCGATGCCCAGGTTGCCGCCGGCGCTGCTGACGATGAAGGTGTTGATGCCGACCACCTCGCCCCGCAGGTTGACCAGGGGGCCACCGCTGTTGCCGGGGTTGATGGCGGCGTCAGTCTGGATCCAGTCCTCGTATTCGGTCATGCGGAAACCGCTGCGCCCCTTGGCACTGACGATGCCCGCGCTGACGGTATGGGCCAACCCGAAGGGGCTGCCCACGGCCATGACCCACTGGCCGATCTCGAGGGCCTCCGAGTCGCCCAGGGTGATGGTGGACAGCTCGCCGAAGTCGCCCTTGATGCGGATGACCGCCAGGTCGGTTTTGTCATCGGTGCCCACGATCTCCGCCTCGAACTCGCGCCTATCGGCCAGGATCACGCTGAGCTGGTCGGCGCCCTCGACCACGTGGTTGTTGGTCAGGATGTGACCCTCCTGGTCCAGGATCATCCCGGAGCCGAGTCCGCGCCTGCGCTGCTCGTACTGCCTCTCAGGGCCGCCGAAGAAGTCCTCCAGCCCGGGGAACCGCCGGCGCCAGAACTCGTCGAAGAACGGGTCGCGGAAAGGAAGCCCACGGGCCGTCAGTGTCTCCACCCGCTCGGTCTGGATGGCCACCACCGCCGGGGTGACCTTCTGGGCGGCGCGGTTGAACAGGCGCTCGAGCTTGCCGGCGAACTCGGCCAGCTCCTCGTATTGCTCCTCCTCCCCCTGCTGCTCCTGCACCTTCGCGGGAGCCTGCCCGGCCGCCATGGGAGGGATTGGCGTTCGGAGAACTCCGCTGAACGCCACGGCAGCCGCAAGCGCGAAGGCCAGCACGACGACAATAGACCACTTCTTGCTCATCGGAAGGACCCTCTCACAAAGCTACGGTTTCATGTTCCCGCGCCGGCAGGCCTTACGCTAGCCAATGAGTAGCCGAACTCGAAGAGAATGTTCACACGCGCCCCCGCGTGAGGTCCGCCGGCTCATCACTACTCTCATTATGAGCCCCACCCGCCGGCCCAGCAACCGAACGCCGCCGCGCAGTTGATTCGGCAGGTCCATGATGTATAATACCTATGTCGGCCCCCTGCCTCGAAGCCGAGATCGGCAACCATGAAGGAAGACATTCATCCGGAATACGTGGAGTGCGAAGTCGTCTGCGGATGCGGGGAGCGGTTCGTCACCCGCGCCACCCGGCCGAGCATCCGGGTGGAAGTCTGCTCGAAGTGCCACCCCTTCTACACCGGCAAGCAGCGCCTGGTGGATAGCGCGGGACGCGTCGAGAAGTTCCAGAAGCGCTGGGGCAAGCACATCGAGGAGCGCAAGGCACGCATAGCCGGCGAAGACGCCGACCAATAGCAGATCCCTGGCCCTTCCGCAGCAAGTGGGAGGGCCGTTTCATGTACCCGGCCCCGCCTGAGCGGGAAGGAACGCCCCGATGAGCCCCCTGGACCATGAGCTGAAAGAGGGCCTGCGCGCGAAGCTGGCCGAGATGGCGGCACGCCGGGAAGAGGTCGAAGCGCAGCTCTCTGACCCCGAAGTGGCCGCCAACGGCGACCGTCTGGCCGCCCTGGCGCGGGAGCACGGCCGGCTGGGGCGCCCGGCCGAGATACACGACCGGCTGCGGGTGCTGGACGCCGTCCGGCGCGAGGGGCAGGAGGCACTGCGGGAGGAGCCTGAGGATGCGGAACTGCGCCAGCTCGCCGAGGAGGAGATCCGGGAGGCGGAGCGTGAGGAGCAGCAGTTGCTGGAGGAGTTCATTGACCTGCTGGTCAGCGAGGCGGCGGAGTCGGACCGGAACGTCATCATGGAGGTCCGCCCGGGGACTGGGGGCGAGGAGGCGGCTCTGTTCGCCGCCGAGCTGAGCCGGATGTACCAGCGCTATGCCGAGAGGCAGGGCTGGGAGGTGGACCTGATGAGTGTCAGCAGCACGGACCTGGGGGGGGTGCGGGAGTCCGTCTTCTCCGTCAGCGGCAGGGGAGCTTGGCGCAGGCTGCGCTACGAGAGCGGCGGCCACCGCGTCCAGCGTGTACCGGAGACTGAGTCCGGCGGCCGCATCCATACCAGCCTGGCCACCGTGGCCGTGCTGCCGGAGGTGGAGGAAGTGGAGGTCGAGGTAGAGCCGAACGACCTGGACATCACCTTTCAGCGCTCCAGCGGACCGGGGGGCCAGCACGTCAACAAGACCAGCTCCTGCGTGCGCATCGTCCATGAGCCGACGGGCATCAGCGTGCGATGCCAGGACGAGAAGTCACAGCAGGCAAACCGCAAGAAGGCGATGAAGATACTGCGCGCGCGGCTGTATGAGAAATACCAGCGTGAGCAGCAGGAGGAGCTGGACGAGCTGCGCCGCTCGCAGGTGGGCACCGGGGAC
>CAYFVS010000127.1:0-13274 GCA_964346565.1 uncultured candidatus Brocadiaceae bacterium
GGGCCAGTTTGTTATGAACCTCTTCTTCGCCCACTTGACAGACGGAGGCAATGCCAGCGCGCTCAGATATATAGAAACCAAGGCTACTTGGGAGAGACACTCGAACTGCTGTGCGGCGAGCAGGCCATGTGGATCCGCCCGCCGGGTGGTCATGCCAAGGACATAGCAGTACAGGTTGATGGCGTCGGTGTAGCCTTCCGGGTCGCGGGAGATGAAGCGGCCGAGCACCACCGAGTACTGCCGATTGCGGTAGTACATGAGGTCGCTCTCGGCGTCGAGGCGGCGGGCGGTGAAGAGGTAGGGGCCTCGGCATCGGATACGCCATCCGAATCGTTGGTGCCGTCGGCGTCCAGGACGGTGCAACCGCCGTAGGCGTCGTAGCGATAGCGTTCCACGACCGACTCCGAGTTGGCCGTGAGGGCATATAGGGAGTGCAACGTGTTGCTATGATATCGTACCTCCCGACGCGTGCAAACGGAGAAGCTGGGCGCCGTGACATCCCGCCAGCGCGTGCTCGGCCCGGCGCGGACGCGCAGCAGTTGCCGCAGCCGCGGCTCAGGCGCACCTCCATGCCCTCTACCCGGCGGTGTCCGTCACGGAAGCAGCGCGTGAGGCAGCCCAGAAGCCACCGGCGCGTCGCAGGGGAAAGGTGGGGCAGCGCAGCATCGAAGTCGGCCTGGTCCTTGTCCGGCGCGTCGCGCCTGGCCTTGTAGAGGAGCTGCACGTGCGGCGCGAGGTAGGGCATGCCGTCGGCAGTGCGCGGGCCGATGGACTCCACCGAACCGCCGATTGACGTGTCCCGCTTGAACACCCAGCGCGGGCCTGCCGTGTCCAGCAACATGATCTGGAGGGACCAGAGCTCGCGGCACCACACGTTGTCGAGGGGACGCTCCAGGAACGTGCCCTGCGGCTGTAGCTCGCCGAGCCGACCGGTTAGAAGAGGCCCACCACGTTGCCGTCCTCGTCTATGTCCACCTGTTCGCCGGCAGGCGAGCTGGGCAGGCCGGGGATGGTCCGCATGTCGCCGCAGAGCGGGTAGAGGAACCCGGCGCCCAGGGAGGGCCGGACGTCCCGCACCGGCAACCTGTAACCCGTCGGGCGGCCCTTCAGCGCAGGATCGTGGGACAGCGACAGGTGGGTCTTGGCCATGCAGATGGGCAGCTTGTCGTAGCCGAGTTTGGTAAACAGCCGGATGCGCCCGCGGGCAGTGCCGGAGAAGTCCACCCCGTCCGCGCCGTAGACCTTCGTGGCGATGGTCTCGATCTTCTCCTCGATGGACACATCGTCGGGGTAGAGCAGCCGGAAGTCGCTGGGCTTGTCACACGCCTCGACGATGGCCTCGGCCAGCTCGATGCCGCCCTCGCCGCCCCTGGCCCAGACATCGCTGGTGACCACAGTCTGCGCGCCGGCCCGGACGGCCTTCTCCTTGATCACCTCGACCTCGGAGGGCCTGTCGTCGGTGAACCGGTTGACGGCCACCACGGAGGGCACGCCGAACATGGCGACGTTCTCGATGTGTTTGGTCAGGTTTTCGCAGCCGCGGGCCACGGCATCGGGGTTCTCCTCGAGCATCTCGGGGGGCAGCGGCCTGCCGGGTACCACCCGGAACTCGCCGCTGTGCATCTTGAGGGCGCGGACGGTGGCGACGATGAGCACGGCGTTTGGCACCAAGCCGCTGACGCGGCACTTGATGTTCATGAACTTCTCCATGCCGACGTCCGCGCCGAAGCCGCTCTCGGTCACCGTGTAGTCGCCCAGCTTCAGCGCAATCATGTCCGCCAGGACGCTGCTGTTGCCGTGGGCGATGTTGGCGAACGGCCCGGTGTGGACGAAGGCGGGGCCGCCCTCCAGCGTCTGCATAAGCGTGGGCTTGAGTGCATCCTTAAGCAGCACGGTCATGGCGCCGGCGCAGCCCAGCTCCTCGCAGCTGACTGGTTCCTTGTTGTAGGTATAGCCAACCACGCAACGCCCCACCCTCTCGCGCAGGTCCTGCAAGTCGGTGGCGAGGCCGAGGACGGCCATAAGCTCGCTGGCGACGCTGATGTCGAAGCCGCTTTTGCGCACGAAACCCCGGGCCAGCCCGATGATGATCTCCTCCAGCGCCCACCGGTCGTTCAGGTCCACCACGCGGTTCCAGGAGATGGCCTTGGGGTCCACGTTCAGGCGGTTGTTGCGCCGCATGTGGTTGTCGAGGAAGGCGGCGGCCAGGTTGTGGGCGATGCTGACGGCGTGGACGTCGCCGGTCAGGTGCAGGTTGAAGTCCTCCATGGGGACGACCTGGCTGTAGCCGCCGCCGGCGGCGCCGCCCTTGATGCCGAATACCGGGCCGAGGGACGGCTGGCGGATGCAGACGATGGCGTCCCTGCCGATCTCACAAAGCGCCTGGGTCAGTCCGATGGTGTTGACGGTCTTGCCCTCGCCGAGAGGCGTGGGCGTGATGGCTGTCACGTCAATGTACTTGCCGTTCGGCCGGTCGGCCAGCCGACCCAGGATGTCGAGTTTGACCTTGGCCTTATAGTCGCCGTAGAGCTCCAGTTCGTCTCGCTCGATGCCGACCTGGACGGCCACGTCCTCGATCTTGCGCAGTTCAGCTTGCTGTGCTATCTCCAGGTCACTTCGCATGACGATGCTCCTTTCAGTTGGGTTGGCCCGGCGGTCCGCCGCTCTCGGGCGGGCACAGGACGCTCCGGACTGCGTTCGCTATCCGCCCGAAGTCACTGACGCAATGCAGGTACATATCGGCCGGCAGCCAGGCGGGGAGCCGCTCTTCCAACCCCAGGCTCAGTCGGGTCTCGGGGCCGGTGAAGACCACCCGCGGCACTCGGGCAAGCCCGCTCCAGCGCTGCAGCCAGCGGCAAAGCTCCGCCCCGTCCATGCCCGGCAGGATCAGGTGCAGGACCACCGCGTCGAAGTCACTCTCCCGGTCAACGCTGATCATGGCCCTTTCGGCCGATCTGGCGACGATGACTACGTGTCCCATGCCGGCAAGCAGCCGCCGCACGCTTTCGGTGCGCTCTCCGTCGGCATCCACGTAGAGTATCTTCGCCATCTCCTACGTGCTCGGTTGAGCCGCGCGGGCCTGCTGATCCGGCCCGAGGCCCACGGCGGCAAACACACGGTTCACGTCCACGTGCTGCTGGACCACCTGCGCGGCCATCTCCACCTTCTCAGAGTCGCGGGCGGTTATCTTCGGCACCAGGCTGCGCACCTTGAACGCTGCGGTGGCGGTGTCCTCGTCCACCAGCAGCACGGGCACGTCCACGGCGCACAGTATGTTCACAATGCTCAGATGGGGCACGAACCCCCCGGTCAGCAACAGGCCGGCGACCTGCGGCCCCGTCCCGCGGTCCCGCATCAGGTGGGCGTTGATCGAAGCCAGGATGTTGTCCACACGGTCGCCGGGCACCACCACCAGGTTGCCCTCGCTCAGGTAGTTGATCATGTCCTGCGGTTCCATGGCGGCCACAATGATGTCCTGGATCTTGTTGTCCAGATGATCTCCGCCGCAGAGCACCTCCAGGCCGAACTCCTCCTGCAGGTTCCGCATGGTGGGATAGGTCAACTCGCGGCGGTATGGGACAACCCCCAGACATTCGACGCCCTGGTTTGCGAGCCCCTGCCGCACGGCGGCGCTGACTTTGTCGTATTTCTCTTCGTAGACTTTGTTTATGATCGCCCCGACTACAGGCACGTCGTGGCGGTCGAACAGCGCCCGGTTCAGGCACATCTGGTCAATGCAGCGACCGATGCCGCCGCCGGTCACGATGACGACCCTGGCGTCCAGAAGCTGCGCGACGCGGGCATTGGAGGCGTCAATCACCGAGCCGACGCCGGCGTGTCCCGTCCCCTCAACTATGGCCAGGTCATGCCCTTCTGCCAGGCCGGCAATGGCCTTCAGGATGGGATGGTGGATGGAGTCCGGGTCGGGGGCGAAGATGTACTCCTGGGTGAACCCGCGCGGGATGGTCACCGGGCTGAGGCTCTTGAGCACCCCGTCGGCGCCCATGGCGCGCTTGAACAGCACCGCGTCCTCATCCACCTGCTCCTCGTCTGCCAGCACGTAGCGCTGGCCCACCGGCTTGATGAAGCAGGTGGGCAGCCCACGCTGCTTCGCCGCCCGGTACAGCCCCAGGCAGACGGTGGTCTTGCCGGCGTGCTGTTCGGTGGCGGCGACGTAGATACGCTTCATGACCGGGCGGCCTCCGCTTCGCGGGCGGGTGTCCTGCCCTCCAGCGCGCTCACAAGCCTCTCGGCGGCAACGATGCCGTCCTCCAGCGAGAAGATCTGCAGCGTGTTATCGGGCAACAGGACGGTGCACGAGGCGGGGAAGTCCTCGTCCCCCTCGTGGCGGACGATCTGGAACTCCACCAGAGGGAAAAAACGCAGGATGCATCGCATAGGGTCCCCTTCGACAACCGTCCCGTCCAGGCGCTCGACTGCGGCAGCGAGCGCGTCCCTCTCCCGCCCCACGGTGTGGCTCAGCCGGTTGTTGACGCGTGCCCGGTAGGCGATCTCGTAACCCCGGCCTTCCGCGAAGTCCGCGAAGGACACGAATCGAGTGGGAGGAGTCGGTCTCTCGGCGCCCAGGTAGTTCAGCACCAGTATCTGCCAGGTGAGGCCCGGCTCGGTGTCCTCGGGCACTATTCGCATCGCGTAGGGCTCGAGGCGCGTCTGCACCCGCCAGCAGAGCATGGGCACGGTCACCGTGCCGCCCTCCGGATCCAGGGCCGCCCCAAGACGCTCCAACCGCGCCGGCTCCTGCCTGGCCCTCAGTTGCTGGAGGGCCTTCGCGCGGGCAATCTCGTAGTGGTCCTGCTCGGGTAGCTGCATCCGGGGATCACCTGTTGCTCATGTAGGCGGCGATGTAGTCGTCGCAGTAGAGCTGCTTCTCCAGGAGCACCTCGGCGGTGATGGCCATTTCCATCAGGGTCCGGTCAAAGGCGTCCATGATGGCCGCGTTCAGGCCCCGCCCGATAGCCATAGCCAGGTAGGCGCTGTTGAGCAGGGAGCGCTCCTTGCAGTTCTGGCTCACGTTGGACAGGCCCAGGATGAAGTTCGGCGGAGGGGCCGAGATGAGCCTCAACTGGCCGATCGCTTCCAGCACCGCTTTCGGCTGCTTGGGCGCGACGTTCACCGGCAGTATGACCGGGTCAATGAACAGGTCGGTGGTGGCCAGGCCGTGCTCCATGGCCTTGGTCACGATGGTGGCGCCCATGGCCACGCGCCCGTCCACGTCTTTGGGCACGCCCGACTCGTCGATGGTCAGCGCGATCAGTTGGGCGCCGTGCTCCACGGCCAGCGGCACGTAGCGGTCCAGCTCCTGCTGGGATGCTTTGGTGGAGTTTATGATGGCACGGTTCTGGCAGAGGTCGAGGGCGGCCTGCACGATGTCGAACTTGGGGGTGTCAATGCACAGGGGTGCGTCGGTGGCGTCCTGGACGGTCTCGATCATCCAGCGCATGTTGTCGGCGGCCTTGCCCTTGGTCGGGCCGACGTTGATGTCCAGTGCGTCGGCGCCGGCCTCGAGCTGACGGAGCGCCAGGTCCTGGAGGGCGTCCTGGTCGCGGCCTTCCACGGCTGCCTTGACCTCGACGAACATGCCGTTGATGCGTTCACCTATGACGAGCATCTGAGGGCTCCTTTCCGGATGGTCGTGTTGTCAATCGGCGCCGGGCCACATTCTCCCGGCGGCTTCGCGGGCCTGCTCGAGCGCTTCCGGGTTGCGCAGCACGAACAGCTCCGCGCCCGCTTCCATGTAGGCGATGGCGGAGGCTGACTCCCACAAGGGCGCCCGCACCTCGTGGCTGCCCCACTCGGGGTTTTCCTCCTCCGGGGAGACGGCTTCCTTGACCCGTCCCACTTCCTTGCCGATGTTGACCACCACGGGCTGCTGCAGCAGACTGTCGCCGCCAAGCGCAGCGATGCGCCCTCGCTCGATGGTGGTGTAGATGTAAACGAGCCCGAACCCGAGCGCACCGGTTGTGGGGTGCATCACCATGTCCTTCAGGCTCATGCCCACATCGCGCAGCAGGATGTGGAGCTGCTTGGACAGGTTGATGTCGGAGGGGGCTTCGGCGATGACGCTATGGGAGTCGGCCAGGCAGCTTGCAGCCAGGGTCCGGTAGTTGTCCTCTTTGGCCGTTCCGAACAAGCAGTTCTCCCCGGCGGCGGCGTGTGTGCACTTGGGCAGGACCTCGTTGTCCACCTCGTCCACATCCGTGCCCCACACCATCAAGGGCAGTCCACACGCCCCGAGCACGCGCTTCACGTCGTCGGCGCACTCCTCGGGACTGCGGCCCCCGCTGTCAGGATGGGCGGCGTCCAGTTGCAGGCAGATCAGATCGGCGCCCCATTCCTCGCAGGCGGCGGCCCACTTCTCCAGGTCAGGCGCCAGGTCGGCCACGTGCTTCCTGCACTCATCGTGCCAGTCTTCGACGCCGGCAGTGCTGATCTCCAGCGCGAAGGCGGGGGGGTTGGGGTATTCGGCCTCGAAGCCCAGCATGGGCAGACCCGTTTCCCCGCCGATGGTCACCGTCCGGGTGCGGGAGCCGCCTTCTTCGCTGGTGGCCCCGATGGTCACCTCGTGGATGCTGCCGCTGTAACTCTCTTTCACGTCCGGCGCAGCCATCTCGCTTCTCCTTCAGAGGCGTTAGTCAATCCTGTCGCGTTTCACGTGTCAAGCGGCGGCTCCGCTACTGCCGGCCGCCGGCCACCGACGGAAACCGTTCCGTGTCGGTGTGGGGCAGGAAGCAGGCAGAGACGAACTGGTCCATGAAGTCCGGGTGCGTGCTCAGCTCGAAGTAGGTCATGCTGGTTGCGATCTCGCGGGCTTTCCAGTAGTTCTCCGCGCTCTCGGCCACCAGGGACGCTCCCTGGAGCGACGTGTTGCCCACAAACTCGATGCGCTCGCGCGGCACGTCGGGCAGCAGGCCGATGGCCACGGCGTTGTCCTTGTCCAGCCGCTCGCCGAACCCACCGGCGAGCATTATCCTGTCCAGGTCGCCCCATTCCATTCCGAGGCTGGTCAGCAGGATGCTGCCGGCGGCGTAGATGGCCCCTTTGGCGCGGACCAGGTTGTCCACGTCGGCCTGAGTCAGAACGATTTCCCTGTCGGTGTCCGTCCGCTCGGCGGGCACGAGCAGGAACTCCAGCTCCTCGCCGTCCACCGTGCGCAGGCCGGGGGCTTCGGGCACGAACTTGCCCGTCTTGTCCATGATGCCCTCGCGCACCAGCACAGCCAGCAGGTCAATGTACCCCGTGCCGCAGATGCCCACGGGTGCTCTCTCGCCGATGGTTCGCCAGCGGATGGCGCCGTCCGATTCCACAGAGTCAATCGCCCCCTCGCGGGCGCGGGTGCCGCCGGCGCTGACGCCGCCCTCAAAGGCCGGCCCGGCCGAGGCGCTGCAACAGACCATGAACTCCCGGCACCCCACCACTATCTCGCCGTTGGTGCCCAGGTCTATCAGAGCGGCGGGCAGGTCCCGCTGCGCAAGTCCGGTGGCCAGGACCCCGGCGGTGATGTCCGCGCCAACAAATGAGCTGACCGACGGCAGACAGAACACGCGTCCGGCCGGGTTTATCCGCAGCCCGACGTCGGCCGGGTCCACCGAGGGCAACACGTAGGCGCAGCCCACGTAGGGCTCCCGCCGGATCCACACGGGATACAGACCCAGGAGCAGATGGATCATGGTGGTGTTGCCGCTGAGGACAACACCCCAAACGTCCCGCCGGCCGACGCCCGACTCCTCCAGCAGGGCGTCCAACAGCCGGCCCACGTCACCGGCCACACGCCGCTGCAAGTCGGGGCAGCCCTGCTCGTCGCGCTGGCAGTGGATGATGCGGGATATCACGTCGGGGCCGAACATGACCTGGGAGTTGTAGCAGGACGCCTCCCGACCGGCTCCGGGGGCAAGCAGGCGGGCCTTGACGCTGGTGGTGCCGATGTCCACGGCCAACATGCCGCGCGGTCTGTCCGAATGGGGGCCGACGTGCAGCACGCGGAAGCCCCAGGGCTCGACCGAGAGGGTCACCTCCGGGCGCCAGTCGGCGTCACGGAGCCGAAGCGGCAGGTGGCGCAGGACCCCGAGCCCCATCTGGTACTCGCCGTCCTGCCGGCGACGGAGAGCACGGGTGAGGCGCTGGGCGTCGGAACGGTTGTCGTCCAGGCTGGGCGGGGCCAGCTCGAGCTGCACCTTGGTGACCATCCCGCCGGCCGGCGCATAGTCCGACGGCAGGGCCTCGCCGGGCCGCAGACTCACCTCGGTGTCCACTTCCCGGCTCTCCTCCGGAATGAACACCTCGGCGTCGCCCTCGGTCAGCAGGCAGCGACAGGCCAGCTGGCGGCCTTCAGGGGTCTGGTGCCGGCTGGGCAGGCGGCTGACCTCGCCTCGGCGGATCTCCACCATGCAGTGCCCGCAGACGCCCTGTCCTCCGCAATCGTTGCGGATGGGCACGTCGGCCTGCCGGGCGGCATCAAGCAGGCTTGTGCCTGATTCCACCTCGACGGTCAGGCCCGACGGTTGGAAGGTCACCCTCGGCATGTGCCGCTCATCCCACCAGACTGGGCCACTCGTTCTTCAGATAGCGGGGTATCCCACTGGCTTCCTTGGGGCCGACCAGCACCTGCTGGCCCAGCTCCTCGGACAGCTCGCCACTGATCACGGCCACCAGGCCGGGTATGACGGGCTTCCGGTAGCTTTCATCAAGCTGGCCCATGACGCCGGACTTCTCGATGGCGTCCTTGATCTGTTCGGGGCCGAACTCGTCCGCCGCCCAGGCGGTCAGCACGCTGGTGCCCTGCGTGTCAACGGTCAGGATGCGGGATGGCACCCGGCTGCCCTCCACCTCGCTGAGAACGCTGTAGTAGCTGAGGGAGAAGTTCGTGGTGATCAGCAGCGGCGATTTGGCTCCCGGCTCGTTGACCTCGTAGATCTTCGGCTCGACCTGGACCGGTCGCTGAGGGTCGATGTAGACGCTCTGCCGGCTGACCAGCGCGGGCAGCACGTACTCCGGCTCGTCCACGTCCATCAGCACGATGCCGGCGTACTTCAGCGTGTAGTGACATGCCTCCAGAGCAAGCTGGACAGGGTTCTGCGACCTGGCGCAGACAAGGGACGGATAGCCCAGCGGCCGGTGGGTGTGGCGCACGGCTGCCCGCCTGGCCTGCGTCAGGAACTGCAGTGCCTCGCAGGGATCCGTCTCACCCGGGCACAGGACCATTTCCTCCACGCCGGCGCCCTTGGCCTTCTGTGCATCAGCGTCGCACTTCTCGAGGTCGCCTTCCACGACGATGGGCAGGCCGGCCTCGGCGGCCAGCTTGATCAGCTCGTCTGAGGGGCCCTGGCGCTCCCACAGCAGCGGGCGGGCATCAGCGACGGCTTCTGCCGCCGGCGCAATCTGATCGGCCGAATCACCGATCAGCATCAGGGGCAGACTCAGCGCGTCGTTGAGCTGCGCGGCTGCTCCCTTGAGCTGCGCGGGGTCTCCGGAGGCGCAACGCGCGGCGACGACGTTCACCTCGATGACCTGGCCGATGCGCTCGAAGGACAGGGCCTTGATCCTGTCCGCTTTGTCGGCGATGTCGTCCGTGTCGTTGACCAGCACGCCGATGCCGCATGGGTGGTGGAACTTCTCGTCATGTCGGAACATGACGGTCTCGTTGCCAATCTGGAGCGCGTGCTGGCCGGCGCCGATGGTGACCAGCTTCTGCGGCGGCGCGCTGGCGGCCCCCAGCTCCTCCTTCGACTCCTCGCTCACGTGTGGGCACTCGTCCATGGCCGCCTGCTTGGAGGCGACCTTCATCGCGAAGGCCAGGCAGGTGGGCACGCCGCAGTCTCCGCAGTTGGTCTGCGGCAACAACTGGTAGATGTCCAGTCCGGTCAACGCCATTGCCCCGGTCCTCCGGTTGGGTCATGTGGTCGCTTAGCCTTCGTCACGTGCAGGGCCGCAGAACCACAGATGCAGCGCTGAGGGGGTCAGTCGCGCCGTGAGCCCGGCACGCCCAGCAGCGACGCCATCTCGAGCGCCGGATGGCCCACTTCCTGCAGGAATTCCATCAGTGACTTGCTGTCGGCAGCGATGGTTTCGTCGGCGATCTTGTCCACGAAGTCGGTCATGCCCAGCTCCTCGGCGCGCTGCTGCAGGTCTTCGCCCATCTCGTCCTTCAGTTCCTTGGGCAGCCACACGATGCGGCGGAAACCGCCCTCGTAACTGATGAACTTGTCGCTGAGCATGTAGCGCCTGCCGATGCCCAGGAAGCCGGGAGTTTGCACTCCGCCGCCGACCTGGCCTGCCAGAGTGCTGAACTCCATGCCTATAGGCGTCATTCCGCCGTGCTCCCGGTTGACCACCAGCACCCCGTTGGCCTCCGGCACGATGGCCACAATGCACTCGAAGCATCCGCAGGAGGTCATGGGGTGGTTCATCAGGGAGTACTGGCAGTAGCGCTCAACTGTGCGGTTGGAGTGTTCATAGACGAACTCGTTGACCCCTTCCCACTCGCCCATCTCCTCGTTGATAGTCCGTCCCTTGGAGATGGGTTGGTTGCAGCCTTCGGGGCTGATCTGCTTGGCGGCCTTGCAGTCCAGCCAGTCGTAGGCGCCGCAAAGGCCGGGCCGCTCGGGGCTGACCACGCAGACGTGGTTCGGCGCGAACGTCTGGCAGAGCGTACAGGAGTAGAACACGTCCACCTCCTCGTCGGTCAGGCCGGCCAGCCGGGCGTCCCGCGCCTCGTAAGCGGAGGCAGCACGGCCCGTCAGATCGGCCAGCTCGTCTTGCTCGGTCACGATCCGCACGGCGACTTTGTCCACGATCTTGCCGTACTCATCGTGCAGCTTGGCGTGCAGTATGTTGCCGATGTGCCTCAGGCGGAAGCCCTGCTGGAAGGCCGCCTTGCTGAACCTCAGCCAGACCAGGTGGCGCTGCCCGATGTGCATCACGCCGGTGGCGTGGTTCAGGTAGCGGTGGATCTGCCGCTCCAGAATGCCCTCGAAGTCCTCCTGCATCTCGCGGCCGGCCACCCACACCTCGATGCCCATGTCCATGGAGGTATCGGGCTCGACATCGTCGATGTCCTGCCCCGCCACTTCGATGTCGCCGTCGGTGATGTCTTCCATCTCAGCCATCTGAAGGTACTCGATGCAGTGGGCGCTCTTGCCCCCGAACTCGACCTGCATGTCCTCGCGGCGAACGCGCTCGCCCTCGAAGGCGGCGGCGAAGGATACCGGTATGTCTATCTCCTCGACCTTCACCTTCACGCCGCGCACTTCGATGCAGGCGGGCACCAGCTCCTCGTAGTCCGTCTCCCGCACCAGGGCTTCGTAAGTGGTCACGCCGGTGGGGCGGACCTCCGGCGTATCGGCGCTGTCGCTTATGACGGGGTAGCCCATCAGGATGGCCCCCGCGCCGCTGGCGTACCAATCGTCGGGAATGCTGCCGAAGGTGATGCCGAAGGCGAACACCCGGTCGCGGCTGTATTGAAGGATCTCCTGGAAACTGCCGGGTTTCAGGCCTCCGAAGGTCAGCGCGCTGCGCACGGCCCAGTTGAGCACGTGTATGGTGTCGCGCGTGCGCGGGCCGGTGGGCACGATGTAGGTCTCCCATCCGGTCTGGACGCTTTGGGCATCGAGCTGCTGCTTCATCGTCTTCCCGTCCCGATTGGCCACCGGGAAGATGAGGATGTTGCGCTTCTGGAGTTCGCGGACGACGCGGACGGCCGTCTCCTCGTCCGGCGCGGGTCCCAGAATGCACGCGAAGCCCGGCATGCGACCGTCTACCAACTGGATGCCCACTTCGCGCATCGAGGTGTCGGTAAGGAACCCGAGGTAGCCCTCATCCGGCTCGTAGCCGTTCAGGTAGTCAACGGCGCACAGGACCTCCTGGGCAAACATGGTCGCCGCCCCGGCGTCCAGGCCGTGGCCCAGATAGGGCAGCCACGCCTCACCGGACGGCACACCGTGCAGCAGATCCTTCCGGCAGTGCTTCAGCACCGGCTCGCAGTCCGCCAGAGTCTGCACCTTGCGGCCAGTCAGCGCCAGTATCATCGGCAGGGCGAAGGCCGTCTCGGGGAATCTCAGCCCGGCCGACTCCCCGTGCCGGTCAACTGCCCTCTTCCACTTCTGCTCGGCTTCTTCTACGAACTTGTGCGCGCCCCGTATGACCGCGCTGAAGACCTTCCGGGACATCGGGAACCTCCTACCGCGTCTTGGTCGTGGCGTCGTACACGCTCTTCAGCTCCAGGGCCCGGCTGCGGCTGCGGCAGACCGGACAGCACTCCAGTATCGCAGCCTTCTCGCCGAGTTCCCGGCGCAGATGTTCCAGTTGTTTCTCGCTCACGTAGCCCCGGCCGCATTGCGGGCACGGCACCAGCCTGTGCTCGGTGTGGAAGGGCTCGATTCGACGGGTCATCTTCTCCATGTCGTCCACCACGTGCACGTGGCCGCTGGGGCAGAGCTCGGCGCAAGCACCGCAGCCGATGCACGTCTCCGACGGCTCTCCGTAAGGCGTGTCAACGTGCCGGTCCGCCCCGCGCCCGGTGAAGCCGATGGCTCCGACGCCCACCAGGTCCCGGCAGACACGCACGCAGAGCCCGCACTGGATGCACCGGTCGGCGCCGTCCTGCGGCAGGCGCGTGCCCTCGACACCCAGCTCACGGGCCATCTGCCGCACCGGCTCCGACTCCGGGCAGCGGGCCAGCAGCAGCTCCATGTTCAGCCGCCGGTAGCGGCGCACCTGCTCGCTGTCGGTCTCGACCTCGATGCCGTCCTCCCGCACCGGATACGTGCAGGACGCCTCCACCCAGTTCCACTTGCCCTGGGTGATCTCCACCAGGCAGAGCCGACACGCCCCGTAGGGCGGCTCCGCCTGGTGATAGCAGAGGGCCGGTATGTCGAACCCGTTCGCCAGCGCCGCCTCAAGCAGCATGGAGTCCTTCTCGCAGGTGACCGGCCGGCCGTTGATTGTGAAGTTCACCTTCGGCATCTATTCCTTTGTCACGGCGCCCACCGGGCAGACCTCCAGGCAGGTGCCGCACTTGATGCAGGTGTCCTGATCTATGACGAAGGGCTCGCCCACCTTGCCCTGCTCGCGGTCCTCGTCCGTAGCTCGGGCGGGGGCCTTGCCCTGCGTTCCCGATATGCAGTCCACCGGGCACTTGCCGGCGCAGCGTGCGCAGCAGATGCACGTCTCGGGATCTATGCTGAAGCCTATCAGCTCGCGGCAGACGCCAGCGGGGCAGCGTTTGTCCCGGATGTGCGCCTCGTACTCGTCCCGGAAGT
>CAYFVS010000128.1:0-5099 GCA_964346565.1 uncultured candidatus Brocadiaceae bacterium
TCCTCAGCGAAGTAGTACTGCGTCAGTTCCACCCCGTCCAGGCCGAGTTCGAGTGCTGTGTCCAGGAACTCCTCCATGGTCATCTGACCGGCGCTCAGGAGCTGCCGGTACGAGTAGGCGCAACAGCCGAGCTTCATCTGGTTCCCTCCCTCTCTGAGCACCTGCCCGGTTCAGCCGACGGGCGTGTGCTGCACCTCGCTTTCTCCCTGGACGCCGCGGGTCTTTGGCGGTTCGGGGAAGTAGGTGGCCGGGAACACGACGGCCAACTCGTCGGCCGCCTCCGGCTTCTCCGCGATGATGTTTGTGCGCTCGCGCGGGTCCTCGACCAGGTCGTACAGCTCGTCGTCCTCTCCACCACCGCGCACGATGTAGTTGAAGCGCTTGTTGCGCACGCTGCGGTCGGGCGCCCGGTAGTAGCCACTGATGGTGGCCTCACGGACCATAGCGGCTTCGCCGCGGATAACGGGCATCAGGCTGAGCCCCGACAAATCGTGGGCGGCCTTCGCCAGCCCCAGCGCCTCCAGCCAGGTGGACGTCAGGTCGGGGAACTGCGCCAGCGCATCCAGGCGCTGACCGCCGTGCTCGGCGCCCGGGAACCGCAGGATGACCGGGACCTTCAGAAGCTCGCTGTACATCCGGTCCCCGCCCTTGAGGAACTTGCCGTGGTCCGCCAGCGGATGCCCGTGGTCGCTCAGCACGCAGATGAGCGTTTCCTCCATGTAGCCCAGCTCCCTCATGCCGTCCAGCAGGTGCCCCAGGCACCAGTCCACGTAGGCGACCTCGCCGGCGTAGAGACCCCGGATGCACTCGATGGCGTCCCCGTCGGCCCAGTCCAGCGCGTTGCCGCCCATGGGCAGGATGAAGCGCGGGCCGTCGTAGCTCTCCGGCACGAAGAGGTCGAACCGGTCCGGCGGCATCCAGGGCTCGTGATTCTGGAAGGTGTCTATCCAGAGGAACTTCGGCTCGTCGGAGCGGTTCTCCCTCAGCCAGGTCAGGGCGGTGTCCATGGTGCGAAAGCAGGCGAAATCCTCCGGCTCCGTCCAGCCGTCGGTGTTCTTCAGGTACTGCAGCACGCGGCCGCGCCAGGTCTCGGTGTAGTGCTCGTTGACGTGGTCCGCCAGCCGACGCATCTTCGGTGGAGCGGTGCGGTAGGAGTCGTACTCGTTGCCGCGGATCCAGCGGAAGGCGTGGTATCCGCGATGGAAGTTCATGTCCGGCTTGAACAGGTGGTATGTGTCGGCCACCAGGCAGTTCAGGTAGCCTTCGGCGCGCAGCACCTCCGCCAGGGCCACGTCGGTGGGCTCCAGCGGCTGCCAGGGGCGGTGGATCAGCGTGTGGTGGCCGGTGTGCAGCTCGGTGCGCACCGGGATGGTGGGCAGGCCCTCGGGATAGCAGTTGTCCAGCACCACGCTCTCGGCGGCCAGGGCGTCCAGATTCGGCGTCTGCACCGGGCAGCCTTCCCAGCCGTAGAAGGAAACGTGGTCCTGACGAAGCGAGTCCAGCATGACGACGACCAGGTTCATCGGTCCGTTCCCTGGGATTGACAAATGCGGGCAGTTCGGCACGGCAGTCTACGGAGGGGGCCGACGGGTGTCAAACGTGGCGATCTCGTTCCCAGGATGCGGCGTACGCACAGCTGTCCCGCGGCGGGCGCGGGGCGCCATGCGCGGAGAGTGCCGGACATCAGACGAGCACGGGGTCGCCTCCGACAGGGGGCGGGTGGCACGCATCGGCCCGAGAGCCGGCGGTATGGCCGCCAGAGGCCCTGAGCACGCCGCCCCCTGCGCAGCCGGCGGATGCCCCCCGTGAGGCGGTCGCCGGGGCGCCGCTGGCGGCGCGATACTTGACTTTGACTCCTGCCGCCCTATAATCTACGGCATGTTCGGGTCGCAACAGTGCTGAGAAGTGACGACAACAAGCCGGGAGGGACTAAATGAACGCCTTGACCAAGGTCCTGGTCTTTCTGGTTCTGGTGCTCAGCGTCGGCTTCGCCGTCTCGCAGGTCATCCTCTATGGGAAAAGAGAGGACTACGGGGCGAAGTACCTGGAGGCACACCGACAACTGAACAGCGCCGTGGAGGAGCTGAAGAGCGCGGCGGAGCAGTTGAGCCATGCCCGGGGCGAGCTGAGCCGGGTGAGGGCGGAGAAGGTGGACGTGGAAGAGCGCCTGGAGGCCGACCTCGAAGCGGTGCGCAGCCAGGCCCGGGAACTGAACCAGCGTCTCGAGCAGGAGCAGACCAACTTCGAACGCCTCACCGAGATGGAACTGAAGCTGGACGAGCGCATCGCCCTGCTGAAGGAGACGGCCGAGGAGCAGTCCCAGCAGATCGCCCAACTGCAGGAGATCATAAACCAGAAACAGACCAGCATCAGCGACCTGCAGGAGGTCATCGCCCAGAAAGACTCAGCCATCGGCGAGCTGCGCCACCAGTTGAACGAGACCAAGAAGGAGCGCAAGGAACTGGCCGAGAGCAACGCACGCCTGCAGGGCATCGTCGAGGAGTTCCGCCTGCGCGGCTTTGAGATTCCCCCGGCTCCGGCGCCCGCCATCAACGCCCTGGTGGTGCGAGTCGACCCCGACATCGGAACCGTGGTCATAGACAAGGGCGCCGAGTCCGAGGTCAAGCCCAACACCCAGTTCACCATCTACGACGACGAGGGCTACGTGGCGACCCTGGTGATTCACGACGTGTGGGACACCGTCGCAGGCGGATTGGTCACGCGCAAGGCCGAGGGCAGGACCATCGAGGTAGGCGACAAGGCGACGACCGAGATCCAGGTGCAGTGACCCGCCGCCCGACTCCCGCCAACCACAACGAGGCAGCCACATGAACGACAGCAGACTGGTTCAGGGCCTTGTGATCGGCTCCTGTATCTTCCTGGCCTTCGCCGTCCTCATGACGTGGGCCGACGTACTCGGATATCGCGAGACGGCCGACCTGGGGTCAATCCCGCAAGCGCCGAAGCTTTCCTCCCTGGTGGAGGCTGTGCCGGCACCGGGAAGGCCCCCGGGACCGCCGGCGCCCGGCCGGCCGGCCGCCGTACAGGAACTCCTGAAACTCGCTCCAGAGGCAACCTGGGGTATCGCGGAGATAAACATCGCCCAACTCATGAAGTCCCAGGTCCTCAGGCAACTCCAGGCCCAGCAGCCCGCTGCACCCCTGGGCGACATGGCACAGCTCCCGGAGGCCATGGCGCTGTTCCTGCTGCCTCCGCTCGGGCAGGGCCCGGAGGCCCCGCCAGCGGGCTTTTGCGTGGTCGTCAAAGTGGCTGCCGGCGCCAGAGAGCAGTTGGAGACCTTCCTTGCCCAACAGGGCCAGCAGGCCACTGTGGCTGGCATGGAGGGCTATAGGGTGAGCGGCGGCCCCGGTCCGATGGCCGGGGGCGGCCTCATGGGCGGCGCACAGGGCGTGGTGGCTTTCGCCGATGATTCGACGCTGCTGGCAGCCGATTCCGAGGCCAATCTCCAGGCCATCGCCCAGGCATACCGAAGCGGCGCCGGGGCAGGCGTCTCCAAGGAGCTGAAGGGCATGCTCGACCTCTACTCCGGGAGCGCGGTTCGGTTGGCGGTGGCCCCGCCGCAGAGCATCCTGGGCCAGATCGCCCGGTCGGAGCAGGCCCCCGGCGCGCTTGGCCAGATGACCGCTGCCGCGTTTGGGCTCGACCTTGACGACCAGACCCGCTTCAAAGCCAACGTCCGCATGTCAAGCGCCGAGGCGGCTGGCCAGCTCGCCGACCAGGTCAACGCCACACTCGACCAGCAGAAGCAGCAGATGCAGCAGCAAGCCGAGGCGGACCCCCAGATGGCCGCTATGGTTCAGCCCATGCTGGGTTTGCTTGAGAAGCTGCACCTTTCCGCCGAGGGGAACGACCTGAACGTGGCGATAGACGTCACACCCCAGGAACTCCAAGGGGTGATGCAAATGGCCATGATGATGGCCATGAGTGGCATGATGGGCGGCCCCGGGGCCGGCTTCGGCGGCGGGCCACCGTCGCCGGGTGGGTTCGGCCAGTAGAGAGCCGCCAACCGTTCGTCGCGAGCTTAGGTGCGCACGCTGACGGCCTGAAACGCCTCCCGCGCAGCGGGGCGGTTCGGGCCGTTTTCTATTGCCGCCCGGACACCGACAGAGCTATTGGACATTGTGAGGTACGGCCAGTATAATCGGCGCCCGGAGAGCTCGCCTCAAGTGGGAGGGCACCTCGAGATGGCCGGCCGCCTCGGGCTGACGATGCGGAGGATGCTCAACTCTGTCATGAGCCTGGGGGCCATGGACCTGGGCATAGACCTGGGGACGGCCAACACCCTGGTCTGCGTGCCCGGCAAGGGCGTCGTGCTGATGGAACCCTCCGTGGTCGCCGTCAAGACCGCCACCAGCCCACCTGCCGTTCCCCTGAACGGACGCGCCGTCGGCTACGAAGCAAAGCGCATGATCGAGCGCACCCCGGAGAGCATCAAGGCCATCCGCCCCCTGAAAGACGGCGTGATCGCCGACTTCGAGGTGACCGAGATCATGCTGCGCTACTTCATCCAGAAGGTGCAGAGCCGCTCGTGGGGCGTCCGTCCCCGCATGGTCATCAGCGTGCCGAGCGGCATCACCGCCGTCGAGAAGAAGGCCGTCAAGAACAGCGCCATCAACGCCGGCGCGCGCCGCGTTTACACCGTCGCCGAGCCCAAGGCCGGCGCCATCGGAGCCGGCGTGAGCATCAGCGAGCCCGTCGGCGCCATGGTCATTGACATCGGCGGGGGCACCACCGAGGTCGCCGTCCTGAGCCTGGGCGAAGTGGTGACCCTGGAGAGCCTGCCCGTGGCAGGTGACGAGATGGACGAGGCCATCATCACCTACGTGCGCGACATGTACGGGCTGGAGATAGGCCACCGGACGGCGGAGGAGGTCAAGATCGCCATCGGCTCGGCCTATGCCCTGCAGGAGGAGGTCAGCTACGAGATACGCGGCAAGGACATCGCCGCTGGCCTGCCCCGCCGGCTGGAGATTTCCAGCGCCGAGATCCGCGAGGCCATCAGCAACCCCATCCACGCCGTGATTGACGCCGCCAAGTCCTGCCTGGACCGCACTCCCCCGGAGCTGGCCAGCGACCTG
>CAYFVS010000129.1:0-4636 GCA_964346565.1 uncultured candidatus Brocadiaceae bacterium
CACTGCACGCACTCGGCCAGCTCGGTGCGCCAGAACTCCCGCTCCAGCGTCTCCGGCATGGCCTCCACGTAGTCGTCCGGCAGGTGGAACTCAGCATTCTGCGCCGCGAGCTGGTCGGCCGTCTTCTGGCGCATAGCCTCCCGACCGCTCAAGTGCTCCTCGCCGGCTGCCCCCAGGACCGAGGACGCCTCCCTGAGCACCTCCTCGCCCCGCTCGGTGCCCGCTTCGACGACGAAACCGCCCTCGACCGGGCTCAGGTTCAGATCGTAGTTCTCGTCCGGATAGGCGGGCCTGCCCAGCAGGTCACAGAAGCAGGAGTCAGCCGCCACCGCACAGTCCACGCCCACTATCATGGCGTTGCGGCGACGGGCTTCGTAGAAGGGCTCGGCGTCCGGCTCATCCAGCATGATGGCGTCCAGGTAACTCAGCACGCGGCATTCGCAGCCCCTGGCACCGATGATGGCAACGCCCGCCTTCTGGGCCTCTCCCAGCGGGTCACCCTCGGCGCCGCCGTACCACGCCACCACCTCGCTGGCGGGCAGCAGCAGGCTCTTGAACGAGTAGCATGGGCGCGCGCCGCGCAAGCCCTGGATCACGGCGACGGGCTCGGCTGCCTGCACCTGCGCCCACCCGTCACCGTCCTCGTCGCGCACATTGACGAACTTCCTGTCCCCGGGCACCATCCCCAGGAACCGGAACAGCTTGTCGTCCGGAAGGAACTTCGGCTCTGCCATAAGCGCTCGCCGTCAAACACCCTGCGGTTGTGTTGCGTGCCTGAGCCCCTGGCGTTGCGGGCCTCGGAGCCGTCGCTTCTGGTCGGGAGACCCTCGGGGGCAGCCGAAAATCCGAGCATTTTACTACGGGCCAAACCCCCTGTCAAAGGTACGCGGGGATTTCCAGTAGCCGCCTGGCGCGCCGGCGAGTGCAAGGCAGCCCGCGAACCGCTATAATGGGCAGTTCGTTGCCTCAGGAGCCCATCGTGCACGAGCTTGGCCTGTCGCAGGGCATCGTCCGCACCGTGCTCGCCGCAGACGGCGTGGAGCCGCAACGGCTCGCGGCGGTCACCGTCGAAGTCGGCGCGCTGTCGGCGGTGAACGTCTATTCGATGGAGTTCTGCATGAGGCTGGCCCTGGACGAGCGCGGCATGGAACACACGCGGGTGGAGATCCGCAAGGTGCCCGCACGCCTGCGCTGTCGCTGCGGCAGGACATACGAGACCGAGGACATGTTCGCCGCGTGCCCGGAGTGCGGGGGCTTCGAGCGGGATGTGATCGCGGGCCTGGACGTGAACATCCCCTACGTGGAGGTGGAGGATGAGCAAGGTTGACCTGAGCCGCTCCGCCCGCGAGAGCAACGACGTGGTCGCAGAGCGAAACCGCCAGCTCTTCGGCCGGAACGGCGTCTATGTGATGAACATCATCGGCTCCCCCGGCTGCGGCAAGACGGCCATCCTCGAGCACACCGCCCGGCACTTCCCCGGCCGTCTCGCCGCCATCATCGGCGACGTGCAGACGGCGCTCGACGCGGAGCGACTGCAGGACTGCGGCATCGTCGCACGGGCCATCGAGACGGGCGGAAACTGTCACCTGAACGCCGCCCAGGTAGAAGCCGCCCTCGACGGACTGAGCCTGGAGGAACTGGACTTCCTGTTCATCGAGAACGTGGGCAACCTGGTCTGCCCGTCCGGGTTCGACCTGGGCGAGCACGCCAAGGTCGCCGTCCTGAGCGTGCCCGAAGGAGACGAGAAGATCCGCAAGTACCCCGCCCTGTTCGTGCGCGCCGACGTGGTCTTCATCAACAAGACTGACCTGGCGGAGCACTGCCCGTTCGACGTCGAGCGCGTGAAGGAGGACGCCCGCAAGGCACGCCCGGGTGTGCACGTGTTCGAGACCAGCGCCACGGAGGGGACGGGCTTTGAGCCCTGGTTCGCGTTCCTCAGCGGCGTCGCAGAGGCAGGCACCGGCGCCTCAGTCTGACTTGGGCAACAGCGCGCAGCCGGCCAGCGCCGCAGCCAGCGCCTTCAACGCGTCACCCCCGAGGAAAGGCGCTACCCCCTGCCAGAGCGCGAGCCTGGGACCCCGCCCAAGGATGAATGCAAGGTGGACCCACCCGCACAGCAGGATGACCGCCGACCCGGCCGCCATCAGCCCAAGCTGTGGCAGCAGCCGCCGCCAGCGAGGGGAGGCATCGCTGACCCATCCGATGAGCGCCGCCGCCGCGACAAACCCGACCAGATAGCCGCCCGTCGGACCCGCGAGCCATCCCACGCCCGCACCGTAACCGGTGAACCAGGGCACCCCCGCCACCCCGAGCGCAACGTACATGACCTGGCTGACCGCCCCGTAGCCTCCCCCCAGCAGCACCCCGGCCAGCAGGACGGCGAACGTCTGCCCGGTGAGCGGCACGGGCGTGAAAGGCAGCGGCAGCCGCACCTGGGCGCAGGCGCCGGTCAGCGCGGCCATTCCCAGCGCCAAGGCCATCTGGCGGCTGGCCGGCAGTGCCCGGCGCCAGGCGTAAGCGCGACGCCGCAGAGCGCGGGCGCGCGGCAGGGCCTCGGCAAGCGCATTGGACATCGGTCCTCTCCTTGTCCGTCGGGGGCGATCTCTGACATAGCAAGACCGGCCCAGTATACACGCCGGCCCGGGCCCAATGCCACCGGCGACTCACCGAAGCGTCGGGCGGTGCGCCCTGCCTTTGCCAGAGCCCCGCAATCAGCAGCCGAAGAGGCTGCCGCCGGAGTCGTTCAGGTGGGTCAGGTAGGCGCCGCTGTCGTATTCGCGTTGACCCAGGACTGGGTGAGGGCTCTCACCATCCTAGAGGCATAATAACAGCATACGAATACACCGTAGTAAGCAGCAGCAAAACGAACAAGAGCGCGCAGTGTAGTGGGATCGCCACGCGGGGCTGGACGAGAAAGGAACCGAGAAGGCCCCACACGGCCAGACCGAGTGCAACGGCCAAGTAGAGCCACAGCGGGGCTGCAAACACGAACCACTGGGTCCCGGCCGCCATCGAGAGGTCCCAGTTCTCATAGAACCACAGCACCTTGGACTGGGTAGCGGCTACATGCGCGCCGAACGTGACCGCACCGGCAAACAACATCAGCCCACACAGAAGGTTCTGCACGCCAAACGGCTCAGGGCTGCTCTCCTCCCGTTCCTCCATCTTCGTCCTCCCCGTCCACGATATCACAAAGCGACTTGTACCCATCGGCCGGATCTCTGTAGAAAAACCGCAGCTCAGGATGATGACTCTTGCGCCGCTCATTCACGCGCTTGATCGCTATCCTCAAGCCGGCGGCGCAGACGCTGGGATCGGTCCAGAACCGATGCGAGGCCAGCCCGATCGGTGATGTGGACTATGCGGCTGTCCAGAAAGCAGACCAGCCTGCCTACCTGCTCCACCGGACCAGGAGGCTGTTCGTAGAGGACGACGATGTCATGTGAGCCCGTCCCACTGGACGACCCTTTCGGGGGAGGCACGTAACGCCACGGGTCCGGATCATCAGGGAAACGCGGGTTCCCGAGTTCGGTCAGGTACCCGTGGTTCAGCAGTTCGGACAGCCGTTCAGGCCATCGCCCCTCATGCTTCCGGCCATACTGGACGCAGGCCCGCCAGACGTGCGCCAGCCTGTTCTGCGCGGCCGCCACTTTGCGCCTGGCCATCGGTCCGCCACTGACTCGCCACTCAAGGCCGTGTACCGCCAACTCAGCTCCCGAGAGAACCATCGCGGCGACAAGCAAGCAGAGAACACCGAGAAGCTCCGCGCGGGTGCTCAGGATTCCCCCTCGCGGGCGCTCTCTCCCGATAAGCCACATGGCACCCCTCGCCAGGAGTCCTGCCACACCCACGGCGACAGCCGCACATGGCAGGGCGACGACGAAGTCACGGACAAGGAAGCCCGGAACGGAAGCAGGATGGGATAGGAGTCCAGCCAACACAGCGACCCGCACGATTAGCGCAAGGGCCAGGCTGGCGCCCAGGAGGCCCAGGCGCGCAGGTCGCGAGTCAGGCGAGTAGACCCGGGCTCCCCCGACATACCAGATCAGCCACCACCCCGCCGTGACGGTTAGATCCAGTAGCCAGAAGCCCCACAGCACGTCCATATAGCTCCCCCAGAACCGCGCCATCTGCCAGGACGCCGTGATGCTCCTAACCGAGGAGCTCGCAGCCGGCGATCTGCGTTCCTTCAGGGCAAACCGACCGCACACCAGCGTCGATCAAGACCCAATCCCATTCGCTTATGGGCACCGTGTGTACAAGCCCAGTCATCGTCCTCAGAACAGACCACTGTCCAGCACATTAGCCTCGCACCGGTCCCAGCGACCAAAGGTCTGCCCAAATACATCCTGATCAGTATCTGCGATCTCAAACGTCGTGGTGCCATCCCAGAGATCGTTGTAGTAAACGGTATGATCCCATCCGAGGTCCCGAAGGATAAACTGGGCCTTCCCGAGGTCTGCAGGGTCCATTGGCCGCCTGTTCGTCCAGCGTGGCCGTGACATGCCACCCCCACCATCCATGGGAACATATCCGTATTGCTCACAAGGAGCTTTGAATTTCAGGCCGAACGGATCGACTAAGCGACTCGGCCGTGAACCGACGTAATCTGATGAAAGGCTGCCCCCGTTCCGGT
>CAYFVS010000130.1:0-14314 GCA_964346565.1 uncultured candidatus Brocadiaceae bacterium
GCGGCGGAGTGCTACAGGGGCGTGCGTTTGCTGCTGCCGCCTGAGGGGCTCGTGCCGCGGGCGCTCCACGAAGACGGCCCGGTGCGGCTTGGCTTCGCCGGGCGGTTGGTTCCCATCAAGGGGCCGGTGCTGGCGCTCCACGCCCTGGCGTGGCTGCGGGAGCAGTCGGAGCGGTACGAGCTGCGCGTGGCCGGGACGGGTCCGGAGGGGGAGAACCTCCGCTCGACTGCACAGCGGCTGGGGATCGGAGAGTCGGTGCGCTTCCTGGGGCTCGTTGACGACATGGGAGCCTTCTACAGCCGGATCCACGTGCTGCTGTGCCCATCCCTGCGCGAGCCGCTGGGCAACGTCTGCATCGAGGCGGCGTTCTACGGCTGCCCGGTGGTGGCGACGGCGGTGGACGGGCTGCCGGAGGTCGTGCTGGACGGGCGCACGGGACGAGTGGTGCCGGCCGTGGTGCCCGCTGAGGAGTGCGCCGCGCTGGGCAGCGGGACCCGCGGGATGCCCGAGGTGGTGTACGACCCGGCGGCCGACTGCTTGCGGCCGCCGCTTGCGCCCCGGCCGGAGGCGCTGGCGGAGGCGGTGAGGGAGATCTGTGCCGACGGGAATCGCTATAGCGAAATGAGCGCCCGCGCGCATCAGCGGGCGCGGGGTGAGTTCGGCACGAGGGCTTATATCGAGAGGCTGGACCGGGCTTACGTTCGGACGGCGGAACGACGGGGGAGCTGACATGACGGGGGGCGGACCTGCGGTGGCGGCGGACATCGTGGTGATCGGCGCGGGGCCGGCCGGGTGCGCCGCGGCCCGGCTGCTGGCCGGGGCCGGGGCGGACGTGGCCGTCCTGGAGCGGTCAGAGCTGTTGCACAACAAGGTCTGCGGAGACGCCCTGAGCCCGGAGTGCCTGCGCATCCTGACCGAGATGGGCCTGCGCTCCGCGGCGGCGGAGGCGCTGCCGATTGAGGGCAGCCTGGTACACGCCCCCAGCGGCGCCGTGATGAGCACGCTGGCCGAGCGGCCAGGCGCCACGCTGCGCCGACAGGGCTTCGACTCCGAACTGGTCCGCCGGGCGCAGCAGGCGGGCGCACGCTTGTTCTGCGGCCAAACGTTTACGGGCTTGCGGCTCCGGCAGGAGGGCATAGAAGTGCAGACCGCCGGGGGAGAGACCTTCACCGGGCGGTGCGCCGTGCTGGCCACCGGTGCGAACGCCGCCGCCCTGCGGGCGGCCGGGGCGCTGGGTCGTCCCGTCGGACCGGCCGCCTACGCCTGCCGGGCCTACTTCCGGGGCGCGCGGCTGCCGGACGGGCTGATACTGCACAGCTTCGACTCCTTCCTGCTGCCCGGTTTCGGGTGGATCTTCCCGCTGCCGGACGGCCTGTTCAACGTGGGCGTGGCCGGCCACAAGCTGCCGCAGCGCCGGCTGGAGCTCAAGGGCAAGTTCCGGCGCTTCGTGGAAGCATCGCCCGCCGCGCAGCGCCATCTGGCAGGGGCGCGCCAGGTGAGTCAGCTGGAGTGGGCGCCCCTGCGGACGTCGCTGCGGGGCTCCCGGCTGGTGGGGGAACGGCTGGTGGTGGTGGGCGACGCTGCCGGCGCGGCCAACCCGTGCAACGGAGAGGGCATCACGACAGCTCTGGCCACCGGCCGGCTGGCCGCTCGGGCCGTCCTGGACGGGCTTGAGGCAGGGGATCTGACCCGCCGCGGGCTCGGAGCCTATGCCCGGGCGGTGCACGCCCGCTACGGGGAACGCTTCCGCCGGGCCGAGTGGGTGAGGCGGTGGTTGCGCTCGACCGCCGCGCTGAACCGGCTGGTCGAGACCGGCCGGGGCGACAGGCGGCTGGCCGATGCTCTCTGCTGGACGCTGACCGGGCTGCGGCCGCTCGACTCGGCTGTCAGCGTTCGCACCGTGTTCCGGTGCCTGCTGAGGGCGATGGACCACGGCAGGCGATCTATGCAGTTGTCGTGTTGACAGTGGCGCCGTACAATGGGGGTAGTCCTGCCGGGAGGGGAGCCATGGGCTTGTTCCAGCGCGAAGCATATCGAACCGGGGGCGGCACCGAACTGCACGTCGGCCCGGCGGGGTGGTCCTACGAGGATTGGAGCGGCATCGTCTATCCGGACCCGAAGCCCAAGGGTTTCCGCCCGCCGCACTTCCTGGCGCAGTTCTTCAACACTATCGAGCTGAACAATACGTTCTACCGTCCGCCGAAGCCGGGGTTCTGCCACCGGTGGGTGCAGGACGTGGTGGACTACCCGGACTTCCTCTATACCGCCAAGCTGTGGCGCCGCTTCACCCACGAGCGGGAGCGCGAGTGGAGCCAGGAGGACGTGGACGCGTTCCGCAGCGGCATCCAGCCCCTGATGGTCGCCGACCGGCTGGGCGCCCTGCTCATGCAGTTCCCGTGGTCGTTCCGCTTCAACCGCCAGAGCCAGGAGCACCTGCGGGGGCTGGTGGCCGAGTTCGCGGACCTGCCGCTGGTGCTGGAGGTGCGCAGCAGGGCCTGGAACCAGCCGGAGGCGCTCGATTTCATCCAGTCTCTGGGGGTCGGCTTCTGCAACATAGACCAGCCCCGCTACCGCAGCAACCTGCCCCTGACAACTCACGGATTCGGCGACGTCGGCTACCTGCGACTGCACGGACGGAACTACGAGGCATGGTTCGCGGAGGACGCCGGCCGCGACGAGCGCTACGACTACCTCTACAGCGCCCCCGAGCTGGACGAGATACAGACGGCGCTGGAGGAGGTAGCCGCCAAGGTCGAGCGCATGTTCGTCATCGCCAACAACCACTACCGCGGCCAGGCGGTGGCCACTGGCGTGCAGCTTGTCCGGCGGGTCACCGGCCAGCAGATCGGCGCCCCGGGGAACGTCGGCGCGGTCTATGGCTTGTTCTGAAGCGGCCTTTGCGGCCGCCCGACGGGGCCTCTATAATCCACCTCCCGAGAGCTACCGGGCCGGAGACGTCCCACGCCTGCCGCGGGGGGAGCTACATGGCCGACGCAGACCAGGCCGGTGCGGACCTGTCGGTCCGGCTGGCCGGGATTGACCTGGACAACCCCACGGTGCTGGCGTCCGGCGTGCTTGGCGTTTCCCGCGACCTGCTGCTGCGGGTGGCCGGCGGCGGTGCCGGCGCTGCCGTCATCAAAAGCGTCACGGTCGCGCCGCGAGAGGGCCACGACAACCCCACCGTCATCGCTTACGAGGCGGGCATGTTGAACGCCGTGGGCTACTCGAACCCCGGCGCGGAGGAGGCGGCCCGCGAGTTCCATGACGTTGACGAACTGGCCATCCCCGTCTTTGCCAGCGCCGTGGGCCAGGAGGCGGAGGACTTCGCGCGCGTGGTCGAGGCGCTGATGCCATGTGGGTTCGCGGCGGTGGAGCTGCCGCTCTCCTGCCCGCACACGCCCGGCTACGGCACGCTGGCCGGCCACGCCACCCCGGAGGCCACCGAGCGCATCGCGCGGGCCGTGCGGGAGGCCACCGACCGGCCCATCTTCGTCAAGCTCACCCCCAATGTGCCCGGCATCGGGGAGCTGGCCCTCGCGGCCGTCGAGGGCGGCGCGGACGGCATATCCGCCGTCAACACGCTCGGGCCGGGCATGATCATCAACGTGGAGGCGCGCGAGCCGGTCCTGGACTTCCGCATGGGCGGCGTCAGCGGGCCGGCGCTCCGGCCTGTGGCCGTTCGCTGTGTCTATGACGTGGCCACGGCACTGCGCCAGGCCGGCCACGACGCGCCCATCATCGGCGTCGGCGGGGTCGCCACGGGGCGGGATGCCCTCGAGATGATCATGGCGGGTGCCCACGCGGTGGGGGTGGGGACGGCGGTCTATGCGCGCGGGATCGAGGTCTTCGGGCAGATCGCTGAGGAGTTGAGGGACCTTTGCGCTCGGCTGGGCATCGCTTCCCTGGCCGAGGCGCGGGGCTGTGCGCTCGAGTAGAGGGAGCTATGGCCCAGTTGCAGACACCGCCCCTGGAACCGGCCCTGCCGGTGGTCCTGGAGGTCGCCGAGGTGCGTCGGGAGAACTCGCTGGCGGCGACCTTGTTCCTCGACCTGAGCGGCGCGGGCGACCAGCCGGGGGTGCGCATGGATGAGTTCGCCCCCGGGCGCTTCTTCATGGTCTGGATCCCGCGCATGGACGAGAAACCCTACACCGTCAGCTGCCTGAAGGACGGCGTGGTCGGCATCACCGTGCAGGAGCGGGGGCCGTTCTCCACCCGCCTTTGCGCGATGAAACCCGGCGACCAGATCGGGCTCCGGGGCCCGTACGGCCGAGGCTTCTGGGGAGCGGAGGAGCGCGCGCCGGGCGCCGGCGTGGCGCTGGTCGGCGGCGGCTGCGGCATGGCGCTGCTGGCGCCGCTGGCCGAGCGCCTGCCCGAAGCCGACATCGTGCAAGGGGCCCGCACGGCGGAGGCCCTGTTCTTCACCGAGCGGTTCGCCCGGCAGGTCATCTTCACCGATGACGGCTCGGCGGGCCGCCGGGGCTTCCCCACGGAGTGGCTGGGGGAGCAGACGGCGGCCGGCGAGGTGCAGATGGTCTATACCTGCGGGCCGGAGGAGATGATGTTCCCCGTGACGGAGATCTGCCGGGAGGCCGGCGTGGATTGCCAGGCCAGCCTCGAGCGTTACATGAAGTGCGGTATCGGCGTGTGCGGGCAGTGCGACTGCGACGGACGGCGGGTGTGCGTCGAGGGCCCGACCTTCGACCTGCGGGAGCTGGCCGGGATGCCCAGTTTCGGACGCCGCAGGCGAGACAAGACCGGGCGCGCTGTCGAGCTGCGGCCACCGGACGTGTGCCCCTCCGGACCAAGGGCGGCGGAGCCCTGAGCCGCTCACGCGCACCGAGCCACAGAACGACCGGAGGAGGTAACGTGTGAACCTGGTCGGCCCACGCGCACTCAGACTACTGGTCGCCGCGACCGGCGGGGCTGCCGGTCCGGGGCGGCTCGGGGGCCTGTCGGGCTGGGTGCTGAGTCTATACGAGGAACACCGGTTCCTCTACGCTGTGCTGGCGGTGGCACTGCTGTTGGGTGCGGGCGCGCTGTTGGGCACCGCCATCGAACGCGTGCTGGAGCTGGTCGGCATGGGCACCGAGGAGCTTGAACACGCCGAGTAGGTCGCGAACCGAGGACGCCACATCCAATGCTGAGCACCTACCTGCCCATCGCCGGGATGCAGTTCAGCGCGCTGGTGTTGTTGACCATTGGGTTCGCGGTGGGCGTGCTGGCGGGGTTCTTCGGGATTGGGGGCGGGTGGATCATCACCCCCTCGCTGCACATCTTCGGCCTGCCTGTCCCTTTTGCCATTGGCACGGGCCTGGCAAACGTGGCGGGCCAGGGCGCCGTCGCCTCGGCCAAGCACCGCCAGATGGGCAACGTTGACTACAAGCTGGGCATCACCGTCGGGCTTGCCATGATCGCCGGCGTTGAGAACGGCAAGCGGTGCATCCTGGCCCTCGAAGCCATGGGCGTTGCCGACTCGGCGGTGCGGGTGATGTACATGCTGCTCCTGGGCGGGCTGGGGCTGTTCATGCTGTGGGAGTACCTGCGCGAGATGCGGCGGCGAGTCGCCGACGACGGTCCGAACTGCGAGGACGCAGAGAACCGCGACGGGTCGGAGACCGTGCTGGAGAAGGTGAAGGTGCCGCCCATGATCCACTGCGCGAGCCGGGAGGCGGCCATCTCGGTCTGGCCCCTGATTGCCATAGGCGTCCTGGTGGGCTTCCTGGCCGGGGTGATGGGCAGCGGTGGCGGCTTCGCGCTGGTGCCGCTGTTCGTCTTCGCCGTGGGCGTGCCGACCTACGTGGCAGTGAGCACCAGCCTGCTGTGCGTGACCATCTCGGGCGCCTACGGCACGTTCACCTATGCGCTGGGGGGCAAAGTCGAGATCATCGCCGCGCTGTGGATCCTGGCCGGCTCGGCGGTGGGCAGCCAGCTCGGCGGCTCGGCCGTGCGCTACGTGCGGGGCTACGGCATCCGGCTGATGTATGCCCTCATGCTGCTGGTCGCCGCCGGCAGCGTTTTGCTGAAGCATCTGGGTCTGCCCGGCCCGGCCGCCGTGACCGTGCTGGGAGGTGCGCTGGGGATGTGTCTGCTGGTCATGGGCGCCCTCGCCGTGGCCCTGCTGAAAGCTCGTCGCGGGGAGGGCCAGACGGACGGTCAGGGCTGAGAATCGGGACGCAACGCCGCTCCGGCCCGCGCCGTTGCGTCGGCCAGTGCCTCTGCCAGCGCTGCCCGCAGGGCTTCGTCGTCTGGATGGGCGGCCGGTTTCAGCGCCGCAGGGAACGCGATGGCTACCCGGCTGAACGGCATGGGCACGACAGACCGGTCCCAACTGGAGAACTCCCACGCCCTGGACGCGGCAACGCCCACCGGGCAGACGGGCAGCCCCGACCGGCGTGCGAGCAGGACCACCCCCGGCTGGACGCTGAAACGCGGCCCCCGGGGGCCGTCCGGGGTTATCGCCAGGCTGCATCCGGCGCGCGCCCTTCTGAGCAGGCTCGTCAGCAGCGCAACGCTGCCCCGCGAGGTGGAACCGCGCGCTGACTCCATCCCGAAGCGCGCCATCACGTGCGCCGCGTACTCCCCATCCCGGCTCCGGCTCACGGGCACGCAGACCCGGTAGCGGCGGAACTGCGCCAGCATCGTCAGCAGGTGGCGGTGCCAGAAGACGGCCAGTATCGGCCGGCTGCCGTCCCTGGCCCCGGCGGCCAGCCCGTGCGGGTCGAGCAGGTGCACGTCCCAGGTGGCGTGGAGCGCGCGCACCACCAGCGCGCCGGCCCGGCCGGCCAGCCGGTAGCGCGGCTGTTCCCTCAGGGTGGGCATGGGGCTCTCCTCCGGCGGGGGTGATCCCGCTCCGCCGCGGGCACCATATCCGCCGGCGGGGCCGCGTGTCAATCCCTGCGCCCGCTCGACAGGCTGACTTGCCCGCTCGGCGATGCTGCCGGTACAATGGCCGCGTGCGCAGCAGTGTGTCCCTACCATCCTCCGGCCGTCGGCGGCGGGCATGGCGCTGAAGCGGGAACTTGGCTTCTGGCACGTCTTTGCGATGGCCTCCGGGGCGATGATCAGCTCGGGCCTGTTCGTGCTGCCCGCAGTGGCTTTCCCCGCCGTGGGGCCGGGCCTGTTCTTGTGCTACCTGCTGGCGGCGGTGCTTCTGCTGCCTGCGCTGTTGGCCAAGGCGGAGCTGGTCACCGCCATGCCCAAGGCGGGCGGCACCTACTTCTTCATAGACCGGGGTCTCGGCCCCGGTTTCGGCACGGTGGGTGGCCTGGCAGCCTGGGCCTCGCTGGCGTTCAAGAGCGCCTTCGCCCTGCTGGGCATCGGCGCGGTGGCCGCCTCCGTGTGGGGTTGGGACCTGTCGGGCTGGGGGGTGAAGGGCGTGGCGTGCGCGTTCTGCGTCCTGTTCATGCTGGTCAACCTGCTGGGCGTGCGGCATGCGGGCAGGATTCAGCTCGGGCTGGTGGCTGTGCTGATGGCGATCCTGGTGGGCTACGGGTTGTGGGGGGCCGGGCACATGGAGAGTGCGCGCTTCGGGCCGAAGCTGCTTCCCCACGGTTGGAACAGCCTGCTGGCGGGGGCCGGCATGGTGTTCATCTCCTTCGGCGGAGTGACCAAGGTCGCTACGATGGGGGAGGAGGTTCGCTCACCCAAGCGCGACCTGCTGTGGGCGATGTTCGCGGCCTGCGGCGTGGTGGGGCTGCTGTACGTGCTGGTGGTCTCGGTCACCATCGGGCTGCTGCCGGCTTCGGCGGAGCAGTGGTCGCCCATGCCGCTGGCGCAGGCGGCCGGGCTCATGTGGGGCAGGGCGGGGGCATGGGTTCTCGGCGCGGGGGCGATGTGCGCCTTCCTGACCACGGGGAACGCCGGCATCCTGGCGGCTTCGCGGACGTTGATGGCCATGGGCCAGGACGAGCTGGTGCCCCCGACGCTGGGGCGGGTCAGTCCCGGGCGCGGCACGCCCGGACGGGCCATCGTCCTCACCGCGCTGTTCATGGTGGCGGTGATCCTGCTGCTGGACCTGGAGCTGTTCGTCAAGGCTGCCTCCGCCATGATGATCATGCTGTTCATGTTCGTGATCGTGGCCCTGGTGCTGATGCGGGAGAGCCACATTCCCACCTACCAGCCCACCTGGCGCGCGCCGCTGTATCCCTGGGTGCAGGTCTTCGGCCTGTGTGCTTACGGCTTTCTGCTGGTCGAACTGGGCACCCTGCCCCTGGCGGTGGCGGGGATCATCGTCGGAGGGGCGATACTGTGGTATGTGTTCTACGCGAAGGTCAACGTATTGAGGGAGTCCGCCCTTGTGCGGCTGGCGGCGCGGGTGGCGCGGGCCGACTTCCGGGATCACGACCTGGAAGCGGAACTGTCCCGCGTGGCACGCCAGTACGACGCCCGCCTCGAAGACCGCTTCGACCGCCTGATACAGCAGTGCGAGGTGCTGGACCTGCAGGGGCTTGCCGGACGCGAGGAGGCGTTCCGGGTGATAGCCCAGACCCTGGCGCGCCAGCTCAGTCGCCCGGCCGACGAGCTCTACGAGTGGCTGCTCGAGCGTGAGCAGCTTTCGCCCACCGTCGTGCGCCCGGGGCTGGCCATACCGCACCTGATCATGGAGGGGCTGGAGCGGTTCGTCGTGGTCCTGGTGCGCAGCACCGAGGGCGTGGTGTTCGCCGAGGACCAACCCCCGGTACATGCCATGTTCGTGATGGCTGCCCCGCCCGAGGAGCGGAACTTCTACCTGAAGGCCCTGATGGCAGTGGCCGAGACCGCGCAGGAACCCGAGTTCGACCCGCGCTGGCAGGCGGCCGGCAGCCGGGAGGCCCTGCGGGAAGTCGTGCTGGCGGCCGAGCGACGGCGCGAGCGCGCAGAATCGGCCGACCAGCCTACAGGGCAGCAACCACCCGGCGCCACAGATTGAGGAACCTCTCCGCGTCCACCCACCGCGCATAGCGCACTCGCGCGGCCCCCGCCTCGGCCGTGACGATAAGACCTCGTCGCTCGCCGTGCTGGACGACTTCGCGCACCCCGGCCTCGGCCCACTCGGCCTCCAGCAGGCCGGCCCACACGCCGGCGGCGATCACGTCGTGCATGAACGCACCCTCTCCGGCGCCCAGCCGCACATGCGCCGCCTGGAGGTACTCGATCAGCTCTCGGACCAGCTCGGCACGCTCCCCTGCGCCTGCGTGCGCCAGAAGCTCCGATGCGCCGAACAGGCGCTGCTCGGTGGCATCCAAGGGCACGAAGGCCACGTCCGCCTCGCTGCACATGACCCGCCAGGCAGCCGCCGGATCCATGTACACGTTGAACTCCGCAAAGGGCGTGACGTTCCCCCGCCGGCCATCGCGCGGCTCAAAGGCCCCGCCCATCAGCATAACCCTCCCAACGCGGCCGCCCAAGGACGGGTGGGACAGCAGCTCCGCCGCGTCCGTTGCCGGCCCGAGCACCAGGATGTCCAGCTCCTCCGTTCCCTGCTCCAGGTCCCGCACCATTCTGCCCAGACCCGGGGCCGCGGCGGCCGGGGTGATGCGCCTCGCGAGTCCGTGCGGGCCGTGCACGTCCGCCGCGTCCCGGATGGGCGCGCCGGGCGGAGGGTCCGACCCGGCGAACAGCGGCGTCTGCCAGCCGAACGCCGACGAGAGGTAGGCGCAGTTGTTGACCACGTCCGGCAGCGGCACGTTGCCGCCCGTTGCCAGCAGGTAGTCGCCCGGCGAGCCGGTGTAGTGATGGAGCAGGATGAGCGCGAGCGCATCGTCAATGCCGGCGTCCGTGGAGATGATCCTGGTCACGGTCAGCCCCCGCGGCTCAGCGGTGCCGCAGCGAGTCAACGACGAGACCGTAGATGTGCCCCAGGCCGGCGAGCGGCCACCACGCCAGAGCCAGCAGGCCGGCTGGAACGGCGTAGAGCCAGCCCCCCGGCTGACGCACCACACGCCAGGCGCAGGCGCCGGCGGCCCTCAGCAGCAGCAGGCCAAACGAGCCCACCAGCGCCGCCAGCCACAGCCACTGGCGCAGTATCGCCGGATGTATCTGCTTGCCGAACAGAGCGGGGCTCCAACCGTTCCGCACCAGCACCACCAGCCCAACCCACAGGCCGAAGCTCAGCACCGCCGTGGGCATCTCCCAGCCCAGAAGCGGCATGCGGAGCGGCAGCAGCCAGGCCCACACGAACACAAGACCGCTGCTGATCAGTGCCAGGGGCAGGTTGACCAACGCCAGCGGCAACAGCAGCAGCGAGAACAGCGCCGCAGAGAACACGCCCGCGTTGAGCCACCGCACCTCGTGCTGCCGGTAGAGCCGGGCGTCCGCGCGTCCGAAATCGAAGGCCCTCCTCAGGGCCAGCAGGGCCGTGCGACCCGTGCGTGTCGGGCAGCGAACCACCGCTCCCCGGCTGGTCACAACTGAGTAGCCCGCCTCCTTAACCCGCAGGGACAGTTCCAGCGCCTCGCCCGGGCTGGGTATCTCCTCCCGGAAGTAGCCTACGTCGGCCAGCAGGCTGGCACGGTAGGCGTCGCACGCGTGGCTGACGTGCGTGCGCTCGGCCCCGGGCGGGCCCTGCCGGGCCCACACGGACTCCAGCAGCCGCATACCCACACCCGGCTCATTTCCCTGCCGGGAGGCGAATCGGCTGACCACCACGCCCACGTCCTCGTCGCCGAACGGCTCGGTCATGCCCCGCAGCCAGCCACGCCCCAGAGGCACGCAATCCGGCCGCAGCAGCACCTTTATGTGCCCGCGCGCCGCGCGCATTCCGTCGTTCACCAGTCGCGCGCTCGAACAGGGCTCGCCCTGGCGGATGATGCGCACGTCTTCCGAGCCCTCCGGCAGCGCACCGCTGCGTCCGGCCCCCGGTCCGCAGACGATGATGATCTCCTTCCTGGGATGATCCTGCCGCAGGACACTCTCCAGACACTCCCCCAGCGTCGGCGGGGAGCCCTCGACCGGAACCACCACCGATACGACGTGATTGCCCATTGGCTGATGCACCGAAACAGGCCGGAGAGGCTTATTGTGTGTGCTGGACGGGTGCTGTCAAATGCCGACCGCGCCGTTGGCTTGCCGCTCCGCGCAGGGGGCACTAAAATGACCCGTTCTTCTGGCCCGGAGCTGGTACAGTGCTCTACGCCGTGCTCGGCGACATACACGGGAACCTCCACGCCCTGGAGGCGGTCCTGGATGACCTGGAAGAGGCGGGGGCGGATCGGTTCGTCTGCGTGGACGACGTAGTAGGCTACGGCGCTGACCCCAACGAGTGCGTCGCCGTAGTCCGGGAGCTGGACGCCCTGACGGTCGCCGGCAACCACGATTGGGCCGCCGTCGGCAAGATCGGCATTGACTACTTCAACGCCGACGCGCGGGACTCCATCGAGTGGACCCGCCAGACGCTGGGCGATCCGGAGACCGAGTATCTGCGAGAGCGGGCGCTGGTGGCCAGCCTGGACGATTTCACGGTCGTACACAGCACTCTGTTCTCTCCCGAGTACTTCGAGTACATGCAGACGCTCTACGACGTGCGGCTGTCGTTCGAACACCTGGAGACCGGGCTCTGCTTCTGCGGGCACTCCCACGTGCCGGTCATGTTCCTGGACACCGACCCGGTGGACTGCTTCCTGGAGACGGAGTTCGACCTGCCCGAGGGGCAGCGGGCCATCGTTAACGTGGGCAGCGTGGGCCAGCCGCGGGATCTGGACCCGCGCGCCTGCTACGTGCTTTACGACAGCGACGAGGGGCGCGTGTACCTGCGGCGGGTCGAGTACGACATCCACGCCGCCTCCGAGCGCATCGTCGAGGCCGGCCTCCCCTCCACCAACGCCGCCCGGCTGGTGCTCGGCCGCTGATGTCAGCCGCCCGTCGCGGGCCGGTCGCGCATCCGGGCCAGGCCTGTCTCCAGCGCCTCGCGCATGACCTCCCTGGGCGCTGGCCGGCCGGTCCACAGCTCGAACTGGGCGGCGGCCTGATTCACGAACCAGTCCAGCCCGCCCGCCGTCGTGGCGTTGGCCTGCTCCGCCTCCCGCAGCAGGCGCGTGCGCGGCGGGTTGTAGACCGCATCGAACACCACCATGCCCCCCCGCAGCATCTCGGCCGGGACCGGCGTCCGCTCCGTGCGCGGCCACATACCCACCGACGTGGCGTTGACGATGATCTCCGGACGGAGGCGGGTCATCTCCTCCAGGCCGCAGGCATCGGCACCGACCTCCCGGGCCAGGGCCTGGCCCCGGCTCACGGTGCGGTTGGCGATCACCAGGTCAGCTCCCTCACGCCGCAGGCCGCACGCGATAGCCCGGGCCCCCCCGCCGGCACCCACGATCAGCACGCGCCGCCCCGCCAACGGTCGTATCCCGGCCCGAGCCGCCGCGTCCCGGATGGCGTCCACGGCCGCCCGCACGTCCGTGTTGCAGCCGTAGCGACGGCCGTCGCGGATGTGCACCGTGTTCAGGGCGCCCACCCGCCGGGCCGTCTCATCCACCTCGTCCATCAGCGCCAGCATGGCCTCCTTGTGCGGGATGGTCACGCTGAGTCCGCGGAGGCCGAGCGGCTCGAAGTCGCCCAGGAAGGCGGCCGGATCGGTCACCAGGAAGGGCAGATAGACGGCGTCCAGCCCCAGGGCAGCGAAGGCGGCGTTGTGCACCGCCGGGCTCATGCTGTGGCCCACGGGGTTCGCCGCGACGCCGTAGACAGCGGTGTCCTTGCCGAGTTGCGGCAGGCGGTACATGGAAAGCATCTCATCCACCGGCACTTGCCCCGGGGCGGCCTCCCGTCCGGCCGCGCGGCTGGCGTAGGTCAGGAACGCGCCGAACTTCCCGGCCAGCACGCGCGTGGGAATGCCCGCCTCCCCCATGCTGAGCGCGATGAGCGGCGCCTCCGCTGCGTGTCGGCACAGCAGCTCCAGCACGGGCGCAACGTCGCCCATGTCCCGGGCCATGGCCGCGAGCTTCGCCACGTCAGCGCCCGCGGCCCGGATGCGACGGAGGACGGCCTCGAGGTCGCCGGGTGTTTCGTCGAAGTTGTGGTAGGAGATGATGCGCTGCGTCCCGGCGGGCAGATCCCCGAGGTGGCTGGCGGCGTCCAGCTCGATGTCCACGTATTCCGCCCCCAGCTCCGCCGCCCGGCGCAGCAGGCCCAGCCGCTCCGCCTCCGGCGCTCGGCATCGGCCCCCCTCGCGCTGCGGCCGATTAGTGACGATGACCGGCCGGCCCCGCCCGGCCACCAGCTCCTCCAGCCGGCAGGACTCCATCGCGTCCAGGCGCAGCTCGACCAGTCCCACCTCGGGCGGCAGCTCGCGCATGGCCTCCAGCATGGCGGTTGTGTCCGGCTCGGTCAGTGATACGCACAGGTGGGTCACTGGGGTCTCTCCCGATTGGCTGGATTCAGTGGCCGGGATTATAGCCCCTGTCGGGGCGTTCTGTCACCCGCCTGTGGCGCTGCCCACGCGCTTGAGTTGGCGGGGGCTAAGTGGTATGATTCGGCGTTCTGTCAGGCAAGCAGGCTTCCGCCAGGACGCCCTTCTGCGGGACCGGTGGGCGCCGGTGGCGCCGGACCGGATCCTTTCCCGATTCCGGAGAGACCATCTGACTATGTCAGGGCGCGCGACCAAATGGATCCTCTTCGTGTTGGTGCCGCTGTTGCTGGCCCTGTATGCCAGCTACCCGCCGGCCGGCGTGGTGGTGCAGAGGGAGAGGGTGGTCAAGCAGGAGGCCGACACCCCCCAGGAGGCCGCCGAGTGGGGTGTCGAGGTGGGCGATGAGTACGTGCTCCAGCAGGAGGTCGTGCAGAAGCGCTGGCTGCCGCTGGCCGCCGGGCCGAGGGACACCGAGGTCCGCCGGCTGGAGCGCCGCGAGGACGGCTCCTGGGTCGAGGAGCACACCACCCGCGTGCGGGGGCAGATCAAGCTGGGCCTCGACCTGGCCGGGGGCACCGAGCTGCTGTACCGGCTCAACCCCGAGGAAGGACAGCGGGTCGGCGAAGGCGCCGGGCAGGTCATTGACATCCTGAAGAAACGCATTGACCCCGGCAACGTCAAGGAGTACCGCATCCAGGTCGCCGGCACGGACCGTGTGTTGATCCAGGTCCCCCGGGCGACCACCGCCGAGGTCGAGCAGCTGAAGAACCGGCTCCAGACGATGGGCAAGCTGGAGTTCAAGCTGGCCGTCCCCCGGGGCTCCGGCAAGCAGCGCTTCGAGCAGATGTACGCCGCCGCGCAGGCGGGGGAAGTCCCCGCGGAGTACGTGCGCATGTGGGTGGACGGCGACCGGACGGGACCCTTCACACTGGTGAGGAAGGGCGAGGCGGCCATCACCGGCGAGAGGCTGGCGAACGTCTACCCGAC
>CAYFVS010000131.1:0-3200 GCA_964346565.1 uncultured candidatus Brocadiaceae bacterium
AGGTCGAAGTCGTAGGACTGCTCACCCCATGAGGGGACGTAGAGTCGGTACGAGCCCGCCGTGCTGAAGCCACTGAAGTCCACCTGCCAGACGTCGTCACCCGTCGGCTGGTCGTCGGACCCCATGCTGGTTATGGAGCCGCCGTCGGTGGGGACGGTGTAGACGACACTGTCGGTAGTGTCGCGCACCTCGACCGTGCTGCCCGGGTCGGTGGTGAAGATGGCTATCTTAGTGTCGTTCGGCCGGTAGCCGAAGTAGTCCATCTTGATCTCCTGCGTGACCGGCGCCGCCCACACGGTGGAGGACACCAGCGCCACCAGCAGGAGAACGACAGGAACGAACTTGACCATTACGCCTATCATGTGCCGTCGCCTAGTCATCGTCTGACTACTCCTACAGATTGGTTCCGCTTGCCAGTCCCCCTCCGGCCGTCAGAAGCGGGCCGCAATGAGCCGTCGTGTCCGTCTGAGCGATCCTGTTCAAACCCCCTTTCCGCATGGCGCATCCACCCCCCTCAGAGGGGGGTGCAGAAGCTAGATGAGATCCACACCAACCCGCCTCCAGACCCGGCGGGAAGGGCCTCGGCTGCTCCTCCCTGCGCATGAGGATACTGCCTTCGCGGCTGAGGCCCCAGGCCAGGTCCTGTCCTGCATCTGGCGTGAGGCGAGGAACGGCCCCGGTCCCGCTGGTGCGGGATCGGGGCCGCTGTATCCAGAAGCATCTGAGGGCTATGCGTTCTCCCTCGCGAATGCCGTCAGAGCCGCAAGGTTACCAGTATCCGCAGGTCACCTCGTTCTGCCCGGAGTCGTAGATCAGCGTCGAGTGGGTCACGTCGGTCACGCAAATGTTGCCGGCGTCCACCATGGTCACGAAGCGGAGGCTGCCGCCGCTGCCGGTGTCGCCCGAGAAGTTCTCGATGATGTTGCTCTGGGTGCAGTCATCCCAACCCTCGGCCGTGGCGTACACCGTGGCGCCCTGAACAGGCGCGCCGGTCCAGTCAACGATGTAGATGTCGACCCAGCGGCCCCGCTTGCAGAGCGGGCCGTTCTGGCCGCCGTGAGATATCTGGCTCACGTGCATCGTGCCCTCGGTGCTCTCCGTCGTTGCGTTGGCTTCGTTGGAGTTGTCCGACTCGTTGCCGGACGTATCCACGGCCGTCACCACGTAGTAGTACGTAGTGCCGCCTTCAAGCCCGATGTCCGAGTAGGCGCTTTCGGTCAGGTCAGCAGCGATCTGGTCGTACGGTCCGCCGGACGTCAGGCTCCGGTAGACCTTGTAGCCGTACAGATCCTGCTCGTTGTTGTCGTTCCAGTCCAGGTCTATCTGGCTGGCCGAGACGGCCGTGGCCGTCAGTCCGGTCGGTGCCGCAGGCGGGTCTGTGTCAATCGGCTGCGGCACGCCTTCGTCCATGAAAGCGCCGGCCAACGCGACGTAGGGCGCCTGGTAGCTGATGGAGTTCTCGGTTATCTCCCAGACTTTGGTCCTGTACCAGCCGTCCGGCGCATCGGATGTCCAGTCCCGGTAGAAGCGCTCGTAGTAGGTCTCGCGCTGCGGGGGGACGGCACGACCGCCGTAGTCCTTGTTCGGACCGCCCACCACCAGACCGGGCACAGGACCGTAGTCGGAGTAGTTGTCGTCCGAGATCCCGTAGTTGTCCTCGCCCTTGAAGTACGGGAAGTCGGGCTCCGTCACGCCCGGAGGCAGGCCGATGTACCACGCGTTCGACTCGGGATCTCCCCAGGTGCCGAACCAGCCGTGGAACATCTGGAAGGAGGAATGCTCCCCGCCGTAGGCCGCCATGTTGGTCAGGTAGACCATGCGCATGGGGTTCTGGCCGTGGAAGGCGTGCAGGTAGGACTGCGCCAGCTCCAGGCACTCCTCGGCGGTGTGGGAACCCGTCGCTCCCAACTGCGCGGCCTCTACCAGCAACACGCCCCAGGAGCCCCGGCACTTGTTGCTGCCCCAGTGGTAGTAGGGGTCCCTGAGCGAGTCGCGGTACGGGCCGCGGTTGGCATGGTAGTCGTCAATCGTGGCGCCGATGCTGGCCTTCATGGCGGCCACGATCGCGGGGTCGGCGCCCGGCGTCTGGATGTAGGCAAGGGCGGCGCTGGTGTGAGCCTGGTAGGCCTCGTGGAATGCCTCGGCCCAGTTGGAGAAGTAGCCTTCCACGTAGTTCTTGGCGCTGGTTATGCTCTGGTCCAGGCGCCACAGCTCCGCGGCGGCCCAGCACTTGCAGGCCGAGTCGCCGGCGCTCAGAAGGTAGTTGTTCCAGGTCTCAAGCGCCTCAGCTTTGAGCGTCGCCACATTGCCGTAGGGGTCGCCCAGCCCCTGGCAGATGCGAGCGAACATGGCAAGGCTGGCCGTGAAGATGCCGCTCGAGTCCACGTTGGGCCCGTAGTAGTAGTGCGGATTCACGGCGTTGGAGGGGGGGCAGGTGTCCTCGGCGCCTGCGTAGTCGTCCCACACTCGCGAAAGCACCGCGCCGTCCGACATCTGCATCTTCAGCAGCCAGTCAATCTCGAACTTCACTTCGTCCAGGATGTCCGGCACGCCGTTGCCGCTCTCCGGGATGGCCAGTTGGGCGTCGCACCAGGCGATGGGGTTGATCTCGTACCCGGCCATCAGCATACGCATCGCAAGGTAAAGATCGCCCCACACGTACTTGTTGTAATCGCCCGCGTCGTGCCAGCCGCCGCTCAGGTCCAGGGTCCCGTAGTCGGGCTCCCCACCTGCGGCCGTACACTCGGTCAGGTAGCCGTGGCAGATGTAGGGGTCGCGATAGCCCTCATCGGCATAGGGGCCGGAATGGGCCACGCCGCAACGCTGGTAGTAGTAGGTCTTGAGCGAGACCCTGCCGGCGTCGTTGTAGACGTCGTCGGCGAGGTCGAAGTCGTAGGACTGCTCGCCCCATGAGGGGACGTAGAGCCGGTAGGAGCCGGCAGTCGTGAAACCACTGAAGTCCACCTGCCAGACGTCGTCGCCCGTCGGCTGGTCGTCGAACCCCATGCTTGTTATGGAGCCGCCGTCGGTGGGGACGGTGTAGACCACGCTGTCAGAGGTGTTACGCACCTCCACAGTGCTGCCCGGGTCGGTGGTGAAGATGGCTATCTTGGTGTCGTTCGGCCGGTAGCCGAAGTAGTCCATCTTGATCTGCTGCGTGACCGGCGCCGCCCACACGGTGGACGATACCAGTGCCACCA
>CAYFVS010000132.1:0-6762 GCA_964346565.1 uncultured candidatus Brocadiaceae bacterium
TGCAGAACGCCATCGAGCGGGCCGTGGTGCTCAGCGATGGCTACACCATCCAGCCCTCCCTGTTCCCGTTCACCGAGGCCGAGTCGGAGGACGGAATGCCGAACGTGGCCTCCGTGCTGCGCCTGCCGTACCGCGAGGCGATGGACCGCATGGGCGAGGAGTGCCGGCGGCAGTACCTGGTAGGCGTGCTGAAACGGTGCGAGGGCAACGTGACCCGCGCCGCCGAGCACGCGGGCATCGAGCGGGAGAGCTTCCACCGGCTGATGCGCAAGTGCGATATCCAGGGGGAGGAAATCCGCCGCGAACTCGCCGAGAAGTGACCCGCCCTCAGCCTCTTCGGCCCAGGTCAACCTTCTCCCACTCTCCGTCCAGCAGGTCGAAGAACAGCACCTCCTCCGCCCCCTCTACCTGTCGCCCCAGCAGCAGCGGCATGGCCCGTGCCACCATCAGGTTGGCCGCCACGGCCGCCGTGAACGCCGGGTTGCCCAGTCGGCGCTCGATGCCATGCTCCGCCGTTCCGTAGAGCTTCGCGAGCAGGTCGGCGCCCGGCATGAACAGAGCCACCTGCCCGCTCCATCCGGCTATCGCCCCGTGGACCAGAGGGACTTCCGCCCGCGCGCACTTGCGCGCCAGCTCGCGACGGACGCTCGCGCAGTCCAGGCAGTCGAACGCGACAACGCAGCCGGCCAGCGCGTCCTCCTCAAGCTCCCCGACGGGCACGGCATGGCCGGTGAACTCGACGGCGGGGTTGACCTGTGCCAGCCGGTGCGCGGCCCGTTCGGTCTTCTCGGCGCCCAACCCCTCCACCGTGGCCAGCGACTGGCGGTTCAGGTTGGTCTCGGCGAAGCGGTCCGGGTCCACGCCGATGATATGCCCCACGCCCAGGCGCGCCAGGGATTCGGCGACGTGCCCTCCGAGGCCGCCCAGGCCGACGACCGCCGCCCGGCTCTCGGCCAGCCTGAGCTGACCCTCTGGCCGGACTGTGCCCAGGTTCCGCTCGTAGCGGCGCGGCACCAGGCCCATCCGCAGAGCGCACAGCTCCACCTCGCCGAACGGGAAGCCCGTCTCGTCCGCGGCCCTTTGGGCCGCCTCCAGGCTCAGCCACCGGTCCCGCTCGGCCCCGCGCCGGAGCAGCTCCTGCAGGTGGTCCGGTTCGTCGTCCGTTGGCGCAGACAGTGCCATGGGACCTTTCACCCGCCGCCGACGGCGGGGAACACTGACAGCACGTCGCCCTCTTCGAGCGGTCGGTCCATCTCGGAGTAGCGACCGTTGACCAGCGGCAGGGAAACGTCCTCCGGCGGGATGTCCAGTTGCCGAAGTACCTCCGCCAGCCGTGCATCCTGCGAGACCTGAAGGGCGCGTTTCCTGAAGCGCCCCCGGCGCAGTCCCGCGAACAGGCGCACCTCGATCTGCATCGTCCTCCCCGTCGCCTACAGGCCAAGCTCGGCCAGCTTCTGCGCCGTGGGCCGGCCGTCCTCGCCCCAGCCGCGCTCCCGGTAGTATTGCGGCAGCAGTTGGTCCAGGTGATGCACCTCGCCCCGGGCCGGTCCATCCGGGATGGGGTCCTTCAGCAGGCGCTTCGGCAGCGTGTCCTGCTCCGGACCGATGCCCGCCTCCAGGTTGAACAGCCGCTCCAGGTTCCAGACCCGCTCGCCAGCCTGCAGCAGTTCCTCCGTGCTCACGTCGTCGCCGACGACGGCGTTGAACAGGTCGCGGTAGTCGTCCGCGCCGAGGGCGAAGGATGTGAACAGGCAGATGCCGAGCGAGTCAATGACGGCGGTCAGGTCCTGGAACAGCTTCGCCCAGGCGGCCTTGCCCTCCAGGCTGCGGGGGTCCAGCTTCTCCGGCACGCCGAGGATTTCGGGGGCGATCAGGTATCCCCGCACGTGGCAGCCCCCGCGGTTGCTGGTGGCGTATTGGAGGCCGTGTCCCTGGATGCCGCGCGGGTCGTAGGCGGGCAGCTCCTGTTTCTTCACACTCATGGACATCTCGGGCACGCCGTAGCTGTCCGCCAGGCGGTAGGAGCCCCGGGCCAGCTCAGCGCCGAAGCCCTCCCCCGCGCCCATCTTGCGCGTCCACTCGACGATGGCCTCGCCCGAGCCGAACTGTAGCGGGGGGCCGTCCAGTTTCCTGCCGTCCAGCACGCCCTTCGCGTGCATCTCCATGGCGCAGGCGATGGTGGCGCCCGCGCTGATGGTGTCCAGCCCGTACTCGTTGCACCACTTGTTTGCGCGGATGACTGCCTCCAGGTCACTCACCCCGCAGTCGGCCGAATAGGCCCAGATGGTCTCGTACTCCGGACCGCCGCCTTCTATGTCGCTCAGCTCGCAGTAGCGCCCGCAGGCTATGGGGCAGCCGTAGCAGACGTCCCGCCCGGTCAGGTAGCGCTCGGCGAGGGCCTCCCCGGAGGCCTGGTCGGCCGCGGCGAAGTAGCTCCTCTGGAAGTTCTCCGTGGGATAGACGCCCGACTCGTTGATGATGTTCACCAGCACGGCCGTGCCGTAGGTGGGCAGGCCGTCCCCGGTGATGGGGTTGTCCCGGAGCCTCTTGCGCACGTCGGCGGCGAGCTGCTCGGTCTGCTCCGGCCTGCCGGGCCGCACCCGGCCGCTGCCGCGCACGACGATGGCCTTCAGGTTCTTGCTGCCCATGACGGCCCCGACGCCGCTGCGCCCGGCCGCGCGGTACCGGTCGTTCATGATGGCCGCCAGGTGGCTCTGCCTCTCGCCGGCGGGGCCGATTGTCTGCACGCGGGCCTTCGGGTCGCCGAACTCCTCCAGCACGGCCTCCGTCACCTCGCTGACCAGTCTGCCCCACAGGTGGTCGGCGTCGCGGATTTCCACCTGGTCGTTGCGAATGGCCAGGTAACAGGGACGGGGCGCTTTGCCCTCCAGGATTATCATGTCCCATCCGGCGAACTTCAGCTCCGGCCCCCAGTGTCCGCCCGAGTTGCTGGAGGCGACTGCGCCGGTCAGGGGGCTGCGGGTGACGGCCATGTAGCGCCCGGCCGCCGGCACGCTCGAGCCGGTCAGCGGGCCGGTGGCCAGCATCAGTTTGTTCTCCGGTGAGAGAGGGTCAACGATCGCGTCCACCTCTTGGGCCAGGTAGTGTGTGGCCAGCCCGCGCCCGCCGATGAACCGGCGAGCCGCCTCCTCGTCCAGTGGTTCGGTCGAGGCCCGCCCCTCCGTCAGGTCGACGCGCAACACGTTCCCGCAGTAGCCACCCATCGCGTCCCTCCAGGTTGATGGCAGTCCGGCATGGCGCAGAACCATCTGGCCAGCTTGATTATAGCCGCCCATCGCCGTGGCGCAAGACGGTGGCGGTCGGCGTTGACAGGCTTTCGGGCCTTGCGTACCATCGCGCCCTGCGAACCCGAACTCCGCGCCCAGGCAGGGAGAGCCACCATGCCCTACATCCCACCGGAGAACCGTCCGCCCATCAACGCCGCGGTTGACGAGCTGGCCGAGGAAATCGCTGACGCGCTCCAGCGCGCCGGCGGCACGGCCGAAATCTCGGTGCACTACCGGGATGCCTTCGCCGGGATGGCAGACTGCATCTCGGCGGCCGAGACCGGGCCGGCTGGGCCGCTCCCGGCAGAGACGGCCGCGCAGCGAGTCGCCCGGGCGGTGATGGACGTCGCAGCGGGCTACGGCCAGAAGGGCGGCTGGCTGGGCGAGCTGAACTACGCCGTCACCACACTCATCCAGGCCGTCCCCTTCAAGCTCTACCGGCGGGGCACGTGGCCCGAGGCGCTCCGGTATTGGCTGCACGCGGAGACCGTCGGCGCGTTGACGCGGGCCGCCTGTGACCTGCACGAGCGGACCGGCAACGACTGGGTCGCCAACGGACTGGCGGGCGTGTTCGAAGACGTGAAGGACGAGTTGAAGCGGCGCGTCAACACCGCCTACGAGGCCGCGCAGATCCGCAAGAGCGGTGACTGCTACGAGATGGTCCCCTACCGCACGCAACTGGTGCCGCTGACCGCCGGGGAGGTGGAGGGGTTCATCGAGGTCATGCTGCCTCGCCAGGAGCCGTGCGCGCCGGGGCAAGAGGAGTAGCGGGCGCGTCCCCCCAACGGTGAGCAGCGGCCCTCCACCCGGCGGCGCCCGGGAAGCATCCGGGCAGCGCAAGGGGCACCCGCCAGGGTCCGAAATGGGCTTCCGTGTTGGGTATGTTGCAGAAGTAAGCCTTGACAAACACATACCCGGGGCTAAACTGGAAGTGGCCTTGCCGAGTTGGGACCTCAGCCGTCGCGTGTGACGAAGCTCAGTTAGCAGAAGCGTAGTGCGACCGAAGCAGTTGCAATACCATAGGAGAGCGTCGTCGGGTCGTAGAGGGGGGTGACGACGCTGACTGCCTGTGTGGGCCTTGTGGATGTCCATGCTTCTGGCCGTCACGTGCCTGGGGCAGCCGTGCTCAGTTCTGCGAGGCTCCTTCCTTGCTCGGCTTCTTGTGAGCACGTCCCAATGCACATCCTGCAAGGAAGCCAACTGGACTTGACACCGGAAAGGAGGTTGAGAACCCAACGAGATACACATCCCGACAAGTAGGTGAGCAATCGAGAGGAGGGCGATCAATTCCCGATTGTGGCCCATCCTACCCGCGTACTGTCGTAGAGATGTGGAAGGAGCGGAACATGCTTGTTCGCGAACGAGCAACAACTGTGAAGGGGTCGCTCCATGGGCGCCTGACGTGGGCGGTGCTCTGCGTCGCCTTCCTCCTGGTGGTCGGCCTGGCGCCGACGGCGGCCTTGGCGGCCTACACGTGGACGAACGTGCCGATCATCGCCGGCGGATACAACCCCGGCATCATCTTCAACCAGAGCGAGCAGGACCTGATCTACGCCCGCCATGATATAGGCGGAGCCTATCGGTGGGACCCGGCGACGGAAAGCTGGATCCAGTTGCTCGAATGGATCGGACAGGACGATTGGAACCTGTGCGGCATCATCAGCATTGCCACCGACCCGGTGGAGACCAACCGCGTCTACCTGGCCGCCGGCACCTATACCAACTCGTGGACCGACCAGAACGGGGCCATTCTGCGCTCCAGCGACTACGGGGAGACGTGGCAGCGCACGGACCTGCCGTTCAAACTGGGCGGCAACATGCCCGGCCGCGGCGCCGGCGAGCGCCTGGTGGTGGACCCCAACGACAACAGCATCCTTTTGCTGGGTGCTCCCGACGGCAACGGCCTCTGGAAGAGCACCGACTACGGGGCGACCTGGTCCCAGGTAACCAGCTTCCCCAACCCCGGCGACTACTGCCAGGACCCTCTTGACTACTGGAACTACCTCAACGTTCCCGACGGGCTTCTGTGGGTGACCTTCGATCCCACCACCGGAAGTCCAGGCAGCGCCACTCAGACCATCTACGTCGGCGTTGCGGACAAGGACAACACGACCATCTATCGCACGACCGACGGCGGCGCGAACTGGGAACTGCTTCCCGGTCAGCCGCTGGATTTCCCCGCTCCCATTCACGGCGTGCTGGATACGGTGAACGGGTACATGTACATCACCTACGGGAACAGTTCCGGACCGTACGATGGCTCGTTGGGCGCTGTATGGCGGTACGACACGACCGAGGGGACGTGGCTGGACATCACCCCGTACAGCGAGTCCGACCAGTGGTTCGGGTACGGCGGCATGACAGTTGACCGTCAGAACCCCAGCACCGTCATGTGCACAAGCTACGCGTCCTACTGGCCGGACGAGTGGGCATGGCGCAGCAACGATTGCGGCTTGACCTGGAGCTGCGGCTGGAAGTGGACCCACTACCCGAACTACGAGACCGAGTACGAGATGGACATCTCGGCGGCCCCGTGGATGGTTGACCTCGGCGACACGGGCACCCAGCCCCCCCAGGTGAACCCGAAGTTCGGCTGGATGGTCGGCGACATAGAGATTGACCCGTTCAACTCCAACCGGTTCATGTACGGCACCGGCGCCCAGATCCACGGCACCAACAACGCTACCGCCTGGGACGACGCCGACACCGGAACGAAGGTTTACATCGAGATAATGGCTCAGGGGACAGAGGAGACCTCCGTCGTCCATGTGAAGAGCCCGCCCGCCGGTGCGCACCTGGTCAGCGGAATCCTCGACACCGGCGGCTATCGTCACGATGACCTGGCTGTCGTGCCTTCGCTGACCCACGGTCCCCCAGGTATCGGTGCCCAGGGGCTGGACTTCGCCGAGCTCGACCCCACCCGGTGGGTCAGAGTGGGCACGTACAGCTGGGTGGAGGACCAGACGGAGGACGTTCCTCACTCCGCCTCCTCCACGTCGAGCGCACAGCCGCACAACTGGGCGGCGATGGCCAATATCGACGGGATCACCGGCTACGGCGGCGGCGGCTCGGTCGCCCTCAATGCCGACGGCTCCACTGTGGTTTGGGCTCCGGAGGCCGATCCCGGCACGGATGACGACCCTACGACATGGTTCGACGTGCCGGTGAGCTACTCGAACGGCCTCGGCAGGCAAGCGTCGTGGACGGCATGCGCCGGCATTCCGGTAGAGGCGAAGGTGGCCTCCGACCGCGTGAACCCGAGCAAGTTCTACGGGTTTAAGGACGGCACGTTCTACGTGAGCGCCGACGCCGGCGTCAGTTTCAGCGCCACGGCGACGAACCTTCCCCCCGAGGGCAATGTGGACTTCCATGCCGTGCCCGGCTTCGAAGGGGACGTCTGGCTTGCCGGCGGCGGCGACTGGGATACCACCGATTACGGCCTGTGGCACTCGACCGACTCCGGTGCCACGTTCAC
>CAYFVS010000133.1:0-1676 GCA_964346565.1 uncultured candidatus Brocadiaceae bacterium
GTCTCGTAGTCCTGCGACTCGACGAATCGCAAGTACTGGCGGCGAGAGTAGCCCAGCACATAGCTGAACAGGTTGACTCGCCGTCGTCCTTCATGGCTAAAGTCCAGATCGTAGACCGCGTAGTCCATCTGGGCCTGGGCGCCGGGCGACGTCTCGAATCGCACCACCAGCGGCTGTGTCGGACGCGGCCTCAGTTCTCGCATCCTCTGACGAAGGATTGTATACCCGCCCTCGTACCCACGTGCGTGCAGCTCTTCCAGCATTCGCACGACGGTGATGTTCGGGTAACGACCCAGAAGCTCCTTGATCGTGTCCTCATGCGGATCGAGCAGACTCTTCCTCGTCCGCCGCGGCGCCGGCAGGTCCGGATGACGGACGCCCTCGGCACGGCGGACCTCATACTTGGCCAGCGCCCGCCGGACCGTCTTGCGCGCCATCCCCAACGCCTTGGCGATCGACCGCATCGACGTACCAGCGTGCCACTGCCGGATGATCTCGTTACGCGTCTGCTCGTTCATGGGCTGGTCAGCTGCACCACAAAGTCATCCACCAGCTCAGCCACCGACCGTGCGTCCCGCGCCAGCCGCGTGAAGCTCGGCGCCAACGGACCACGATCACAGGCGGACAGTTCCGCCCGCCCGCGGTGGTGGAGCCAGTTCTCCATGCGACTCAGTTGATCCAACAGATAGCTCAGTTGCTTGGCGATGCGGTTGCCGGCGCTGCTCAGCCGTGGATCCCAGGCTGGGAGCACCACACCCCGCGCTTCGTGCAGCGCTTCGCGGGGCTTGGCCAGGACGAATTCCTCTTGCTCCCGCGTGGCCGAGGACAAGAGCAGATCCACTACACCCTGCACCTCGGTGCTGTTGAGCGACTCACGCCGCGCCGTCGCCAGCAGTTCTTCCTGGTTGCACGCGTGCAACCGCATGAGCTGCCGGGCCACCCTCGGAGACAGGAGCCCCAGACGCAGGTCCTCCATCGCCTGGTCGCCCAGCTTCTCCACGAGAGCCAATCGGCGGCAGACCCAGCTCTTGTGACGGCCCAGAAGCTCAGCCACCTCCACCTGGGTGAGGCCATCCTCGCGGACCAAGGCATGCACGATCCAGGCTTCCTCCAGTTCCTGCGGACCGCGGGCGACGCGGTTGAGCCCATAGATCGCAGCTTTGGCGCCACGGTCGTCCACATCCAGCAGTCGCGCGTTCAGCGTGTTGATGTTCGGGATGGCTCGGGCGGCCGCCAGTCGCTTGAAGCCATCGATCAGTTCGGGGGTCTCTTCGCCCAGGCACACGACGATCGGGGCGATCTGGCCATACCGCCGCAGCGAACGCGCCATCGCCTGCTCCGCTTCACGAACCTGGAGACGGTACCGGCTGTAACGCTGGCCGATCTGCTCCAGCCGAAGCGGTCGAACCTCGCCAGAGGACCATAAGCACACGACCGTGTCTCCGATCAAACCCACGCACCCTCAACCCCAACTTCAGAGAAAGGAAACGGGGGAACCCGGAGGGGCTCCACCCGCTCCTTCCTCTTCTTAGGGCACCTGCACCATAGGCGTTGGCTCCGCGCGGTTACAATATGGCGCACATAACTTCGCTGCCTCAGGGGGGGTGATGGCGGACATCAGACCAGGTTTTCGCGCGATGGCGCGCACGTCGCCGCCAGCGAGCCTCTCGCAGGAG
>CAYFVS010000134.1:0-20535 GCA_964346565.1 uncultured candidatus Brocadiaceae bacterium
GTCATGGACATCAACGCACAGGTGGACGGCGCGTTCGTCTTCTCCAGCGGTAGGAACATGGGCGTGTTCAAAGGCGTCGGCTTCCCGGAGGACATCGGGGAGTTCTTCCGGCTGGACGAGTACGCTGCCTGGGGTTGGATCGCCCACGGCCGGTTCCCCACCAACACAACCGGGTGGTGGGGTGGCGCCCATCCCTTCGGCTTGCTCGACTGGGCCGTGGTGCACAATGGCGAGATCAGCTCGTACGGCATTAACCGACGTTACCTGGCCAACTTCGGCTACCACTGCACGCTGCAAACGGACACTGAGGTCATCGCCTACCTGTTCGACCTGTTGATACGTAAGCACGGGCTGCCGGTGGAGACGGCCTGCCAGGCGCTGGCGCCGCCGTTCTGGGAGCAGATCCGACGGCAAGAGGGGCCGGAGGCGGAGCTGGCCGCTGCCCTGCGCATCGTCTACGGCGGGGCGCTGCTGAACGGACCCTTCTCGGTGGTGGTCGGCCACAGCGGGGGCCTCATTGCCTTCAATGACCGCATCAAGCTCCGGCCGATGGTCGCCGCCCGGCGGGACGACATGCTCTACGTGGCCAGCGAGGAAGCGGCGGTGCGCGCCGTCTGCCCGCAGCCCGAGGAGCTGTGGCACGCCCGCGGAGGCGTGCCCATCATCGGCCAACTCAAAGGCGCGCCGACGCGCGCCACGGTGGGGGCATAGACAGCCGATGGCCACTGAAACCGAACCGCGCACTGAGGAGCGGAGGGCGCAGAACCTCCAGCCCCGCAAGTGGCTGATGGAGCCGGACTTCGCGGTCGAGCGCGACCCGGAGCGCTGCATCCAGTGCCAGGTCTGCGTCCGCCAGTGCGCCAACGACGTGCACCGCTACGACCGGGAGGCCGATCTTGTGTACAGCGACAGCAGCACCTGCGTGGGCTGCCACCGCTGCGCCACGCTCTGCCCCACCGGAGCCGTCTCCATCCGGCGCTCGGAGCTGGAGTTCCGCCCTCACGGCAACTGGACGGCCGACGCGCTGCGGAACATATACCGCCAGGCGGAGACCGGCGGCGTCCTGCTGGCCGGCATGGGCAACGACCGGCCCCAGCCCGTCCACTGGGACCGCCTGCTGCTGAACGCCAGCCAGGTGACCAACCCCTCGATAGACCCCCTGCGCGAGCCGATGGAGCTGACCACCCACCTGGGGCGCAAGCCGGACAACGTCCGCATCCGCTGGGAGGACGGCGACCCCCGCCTGGAGACCCGGCTCGCTCCGCAGCTTGAGCTGGCCACTCCCATCATGTTCAGCGCCATGTCCTACGGGTCCATCAGCTACAACGCCTCGCTGGCGCTGGCCTGCGCCGCCCGCCAGGCCGGCACCTTCGCCAACAGTGGCGAGGGCGGCCTACACCGCGACATCCGTCCCTACGGGGACAACGTGATTGTGCAGGTGGCGTCGGGCCGGTTCGGTGTGGACACCGAGTATCTCAACTGCGCGGCCGCCGTCGAGATCAAGATCGGCCAGGGCGCCAAGCCGGGCATCGGCGGGCATCTGCCGGGGGAGAAGGTGGACGCCGCCGTCAGTGCCACGCGCATGATCCCCGAGGGCACCGACGCGCTGTCCCCCGCGCCTCACCACGACATCTACAGCATCGAATACCTGCGCCAGCTCATTTACGCCATCAAGGAGGCCACCCGCTACAGCAAGCCGGTCGCCGTCAAGATAGCCGCCGTGCACAACGTGGCCGCCATCGCCAGCGGATGCGTGCGGGCCGGGGCGGACATCGTGGCCCTGGACGGATACCGCGGCGGCACGGGAGCAGCGCCCACCATGATACGCAACAACGTGGGCATCCCCATCGAGTTCGCCCTGGCGGCGGTGGACTCGCGCCTGCGCGAGGAGGGCATCCGCAACCAGGCGTCCATCGTCGCCGGCGGCGGCATCAGGTGCAGCGCGGACGTGGTGAAGGCGGTCGCACTGGGCGCAGACGCCGTCTACATCGCCACCGCCGCCCTGGTGGCCATGGGCTGCCACCTGTGCCAGAAGTGCTACACGGGCAAGTGCAACTGGGGCATCGCCACCCAGGACCCCTACCTGACCCGGCGGCTCAACCCGAAGGTGGCCACCAGGCGCCTGGTCGCCCTGCTGCGGGCCTGGTCGCTGGAGATCAAGGAGATGATGGGCGGCATGGGCATCAACGCCATCGAGAGCCTGCGGGGCAATCGGGAGCACCTGCGCGGCGTCGGACTGACCGACCGAGAGCTGAACACGCTGGACGTCAAGGCGGCGGGAGAGTGACCGCCATGAAACGCATCGTAGCATATGAGCAATACTGCATCGGCTGCCGGCTGTGCGAGATTCACTGCCTAGTGCAGCACTCCGAGTCGCGCAGGATCATCAAGGCATTCCGCGAGGAGAGGGACCTCATCGTGCCCGGCGTCCACTTGGAGGAGTTGGGCTGCGTATCGTTCGCACTCCAGTGTCGCCATTGCGAGGAGGCAGTCTGCATCGAAGCCTGCATCACGGGAGCGATGCACCGTGACGAGCAGACGGGCGCCGTCCTGTGCGACGAGGACCGCTGCGTCGGGTGCTGGATGTGCGTGATGGTCTGCCCCGCCGGGGCGATCTACCGGGGCGCCGACCGGCAGGTGGCTTCCAAGTGCGACCTGTGCATCGGCGAAGAGTATCCCGCCTGCGTGGCAAACTGCCCCAACGAGGCCATCGCCCTCGAGGAGAGTCGTGCATAAGGCCCGCTACATGATCATCGGCAACTCCGTTGCGGCTGTGGCCGCGGTGGCCGGCGTCCGTGCGCATGACGGGAGCCGGCCCATCACCATACTGGCGCGGGAGCAAAGGCACACGTACTCCCGTCCGCTCACCTCCTACTTGCTGGCCGGGAGGGTTGATGAGGACCGGATGTTCTACCGCGGCCCAGCCTTCTACGAAGAGAACGGCGTCGAGGCGCGGCTCGGCGTGGAGGTGACCCACGTGGACCCGCTCGGGCGGACCGTGCGCACCGCCGGCGGGGAGGAGCTTCCGTTTGAACGCCTCCTCATAGCCACCGGCGGCTCCCCCATCGTGCCGCCCGGCCTGGACGGGGCGCAGGCGGAAGGTGTCTTCACCTTCACCACCTGGGACGACGCCGAAGCCGTGCAGTCCTACATCCGCCGGGGCCAGGTCGAGCGCGCCGTCGTGGTCGGCGCCGGCCTGATCGGCATCAAGGTGCTGGAGGCGCTGGTCGAGCTGGGCCTGCACGCCACGGTGGTCGAGCTGGCCGAGCGGGTCCTGAGCAGCGCGCTCGACAGCACGGCCGCCGGGCTGGCCCGCCGGCAGCTCGAACGGGCCGGGGTCGACGTCCGCCTGGGCACCACCGTCTCCCGCGTCGAATCGTCCGGTGGCGCCGTCAGCGGCGTCGTCCTGCGGGACGGGCAGAAGTTCGAATGCGACATGGTGATACTGGCCATCGGCGTCCGCCCGAACACGGAACTGGCCGCCGGCACGGCCATCGAGGTGGACCGCGGCATTCTGGTGGACCGAACCATGCGGACGAGCGTCCGGGGCATATACGCCGCCGGCGACGTGGCCCAGGCGCCGGACCTGCTGCGCGGCGGGCGCAGTTGCGTCCCCATCTTCCCCGACGCCTATCGCCAGGGCCTTGTCGCCGGCCGGAACATGGCCGGCGGGCGTGCGACTTACGAGGGCGGCTTGCCCATGAACTCCGTGGACGTGTTCGGCCTGCCGACCATATCCGTGGGGCTGACCTGTCCGCCGGATGACCACTGTGAGACGCTGTCCCAACTGGACCGGGAGGCGGTGACCTACAGGAAGGTGGTCCTGCGCGGGAACCGCGTAATCGGGGCCGTGCTCGTGGGCGACATCGAGCGAGCGGGCATCATTACCGGGCTCATTCGCGGCCGGGTGGACGTGAGCGGTCTGAAGGACCTGCTGCTGACCGACCAGTTCGGCCTGCTCTCCCTGCCGAAGGACTACCGCAAGCACGTGGTCTCCGGCGCCGGGATAGAGGTATGAAGATAGACGCGGCGGCCCTCCATTATCGGCGGCTCAACGAGCAGGTCCGCGCCGCGCTGGCGAACGGCGCGCCGTCGGTCGAGCTGGACAACGTGCTGGGCCAGCGCTACATAGGCGCCGGGCTGGGCGGGCCCGGACGGATCACCATCAACGGCGTCCCCGGCAACGACCTGGGTGCATTCATGGACGGTGCCGAACTGGTGGTCTGGGGTAATGCGCAGGACGGCGTGGGCAACACCATGGGCAGCGGGCGGATAGTCGTCCACGGCGACGCCGGGGACATCGTGGGCTACTCGATGAGGGGTGGGCGCGTGCTGGTCCGCGGCAACGTGGGCTACCGGGCCGGCATCCACATGAAGGCTTACCGCGACCGTTTCCCCGTCCTGGTCGTCGGCGGCAGCGCGGGGGACTACCTCGGCGAGTACATGGCCGGCGGGGTGCTGGTGGTGCTCGGCCTGGACGGCGGCGACCGGCCACAGGTGGGCGAGTGGGTGGGCACGGGAATGCACGGGGGCGCCATCTTCGTGCGCGGCCCGCTGGAGGAGCACCAGACCGGAGCGGAGGTGGGCATCGGGCCCGTGCCGGAAGCCGAGGCAGATGGGCTGGCCGGCATTCTGGAGGAGTTCCGGCGGACGTTCGGGCTGCCGGAGCTGCCCTTCCGGCCGGCGGAGTTCCACCATCTGTTTCCGCAGACCACCCGGCCGTACGGGAACCTGTACGCTTACTGACGGCACCTGGACCGCTTCCACACACACGACGAACCGACGACGTTCAATGGCTGTCATAGCCACGGAGCGGGAAGACTGCGCGCCGAGAAGCCCGACTACCATCCGCCTGGTTGTACCGTCGGCTGTCTCACAGCCGCCCGGACCCAAGCTACCAGGCGGGTGGGCTCCCGCCGGGAACCGCCTTCTGGGGCTTAGTGGGAAACCGATGCGGATCCCCGCCCATGGGGCGACAGCGAACCAACCGGCCGCATTGGGGGTGAACACCTGGCTGAATGGGTCACTCCAGCATCGGCTGTTGATACGGTTCCTCTCGCGCACTCAGCCTGTCAGCGCGCACGGTCCGCGAGGATGCGCTACTGGGGCCCAAGAGTGCGGCACGCCGGGGGACATCCTGAAGGAGTTCCGCTGGACGTTCGGGCTGCCGGAGCTGGCCTTCCGGCCCGATGAGTTCCACCATCTCTCTCCGCAAACCACCCGGCCGTACGGCAACCTGTACGCCTGCTGAAGGCCGCCCGGTGCGCCCGGTGCGCCGCCCAACGCGCTGTTGCACGGCGAGGCCCTCTTCGTGTAGAATACGTGTCTGAAGTCGAGCCTTTGACGCGGCGGGACGAGCGGCTGCATGTGACGTAAATCCTTTGTGACAAGCGCCTTACGGGCGGCCCGGAGGACGAGGGGGGTTGGTCGCCATGGAACCATAGAGTGGCAGGAGCGGCGGCCAGGTGAACAAGAGAGAACTGGAAGAGTTCCGCCGGATGTTGCTGGAGCTGAAGCGGAAGCTGACCAACAACATCAACCACCTGCAGGACGGCGCACTGAGGACGGCGGGCGAGTCCATGGGAGACCTCTCGGACGTGCCCACCGAACACATGGCGGACCGGGGCAGCGACAACTTCGCCCAGGACCTGATGGTGCGCATTCTTCAGGACTGCGACGCCGAGGTCTGTGACATCAACCTGGCCCTGGAGAAGATAGAGGAGGGCACCTACGGACTGTGCGAGAGCTGCTCCAAGCCCGTCAGCCGCAAGCGGCTGAGGGCGTTGCCGTTCGCCCGCCTCTGCATCGCCTGCAAGCAGGAGGAAGAGCGCAACATCGCCCGGGGCTGACCAGCCGGCGGATCTTTCCTCCGCACCCGGGCACGGTGCCTGTCATCGGGTGTTCCCTTGAGCTTGATCCGGACATGCATGGCGGCCGGTCGGCGTTTTTTCTGGATAGCCGCCGGGCTGGCGCTGGCAGCCGACCAGATTGCGAAGGTGGTTCTGTGGCGCACGCCGGCCCCCGGTCGCGGGGCGATCACAATCCTGCCTGGCTTCCTGCGGATTATCCCCCACTCGGGCAACCGGGGCGGCGCGATGGGGCTGCCCGGTGGGCCGACACTCTACGCGTTCGCAGCAGTGCTCGGGCTGGGTCTCATCACGCTGTTTTTCCTGACCACTCCGGCACAGAAGAGAGTGGTTCACGCTGCGCTGGGCCTGCTTGCGGGCGGCGCGGTGGGCAACCTGATAGACCGCCTGGCACTGGGCTTCGTGCGGGACTTTGTGGACTTGCACTGGCGCGGCACTCATCACTGGCCTACGTTCAACCTGGCGGACATGGCGATCTGCGTCGGGTTCGTGCTGGTCCTGTGGGATTTCCTCTTCAGCCCAAGCACGGAGTATCCGGAGGAGACGGAGGCCGAGGAGACCGTTTAGCAGCCTGTTGAGGAACCGGGCTCGGCCGCGCCGCCGCCAGTTGCAGGTCCCGCAGGCGCGGGACGCGAGGCCGAAGGCGTTCCCCCGGCCGCACGTCGAGGCCGAGCAACGCAGAGATGCGCCGTGGATGGCGTCGGCCCAAAGGATTGGGGCGGCGCGCAGTCGTCTGCTAAGTTGCGCCTTCTGGACGATACATGAAACACCGCCTGCGTCGGCGCGCCTTGCATCCGACCGCGCGGCGCCACCAACGCGACCAGATTCAGTTCTTCAACAGGCTGCTAAGCGGCGCGGGGGCCGTTTTGGCTTGCACGGGGCTCGTGTGCTGGTAAAATCCCTCGTGGCAGGCCGGGCGCCTCAGACGCCCGGTTCCCTGTTCTCCGTCCGTGGGGCTGGTCAGTTCCAATGGCACATCTGGTAGTCCAAGAGGGCGAGCGCAAGGGGGAGAAGATCCCCCTGTCGCGCGTCACGTGCATCGGGCGCGGGACGGACATGGACGTGCGGCTGGACGACCTGACGGTGTCGAAGCGCCACGCGCGCATCCTGCGCAATGAGAAGGGCCATTACGTGCTGGAGGACCTGGCCAGCAGCAACGGCACTTTCCTGAACGGTCGGCAGATCACCACCAAGCAGCTCAGCGAGGAAGATGAGATAGCCATCGGGGCGACCTCCTTCGTGTTTCACCGGCCCGAGGAGGAATCGGTGGAGATGGCGGTGCCTGAGCAAGGACTGCTGGAAGTCAGCAAAGAGGACACCACGACCACCAAGGTGCGCACGTCGGTGGACGCCAGCTACGAACCCTCCCGCCACGTGACGATTGGCGAGACCACCGTCGAGGAGCTGTCGCGGGCCAACTACCGCCTGATGACCCTGCTGGAGATCGGCAAGTCCATCGGGACGGCCCTGGACGAGGACGAGCTGCTGGCGCGGATACTGGACCGGTTGTTCGAGATATTCCCCGAGACCAACCGCGGGTTCATCATACTGCGCGACCCGGAGACGGGGCGACTCACTCCGCGCAAGCGCCGCATCAAGAGGGGCCGAATCACCGAGGACGAACGTCTGGAGGTCAGCGAGACGATCCTGGAGTACGTCCTGGAGCACAAGCAAGGCGTCCTGCTGGACGACACCAGGGAGGACGAGCGACTGCCCACCAGCCAGAGTATGCTGGACTTCCAGATGCGCTCGGTGATGTGCGCTCCGCTGAAGTACGAGGACGAGGTGCTCGGGTTCATCCAGCTCGACACCGACCGCATAGCCACCAACTACGATGAGGAAGGCCTGACCCTGCTGGTGGGCATTGCCAACCAGTGCGCCCTGACCATCGCCAACGCGCGGCTGCATCAGCAGCTGGTGCGCCGGGAACGGCTGGACCAGGACCTGAAGAATGCCCGCCGGATCCAGAACAGCTTCCTGCCGCAGAGCCCGCCCGAGGTGGACGGCTACACCTTCGAGGACGCCTACTCGACGGCCCTCGAGGTGGGGGGTGACTTCTACGACTTCGTCGAGCTGCCCGGCGGGCGCGTGGTCATTGTGGTGGGCGACGTGAGCGGCAAAGGTATCACGGCTGCCCTGATGATGGCAAAGATGGCCAGCAACGTCCGTTTCTTCGGCACGACTCAGCCCGGCCCCAGCGCCCTGCTGGAGCGGCTCAACGAAGTGGCGCTCACCAGCGAGACGGACATGTTCGTCACCGTCCTCATCATCTACCTCGACCACCGCAACCACTCGTTGCGCCTGTCCAACGCCGGGCATTGCTACCCCCTGCTGCGGAAGGCCTCGGGCGAGGTGCAGCGCATCGAGGGAGGCAACGGCTTCCCGGTGGGCATCATGGAGGAGGCCGAGTTCCCGGAGGTGGCCCTGGACATTGAACCGCGCGACGTGCTCTGCCTGTTCACCGACGGCATCGTGGAGGCGATGAACGAACAGAAGGAGCAGTTCGGCTACAAGAACCTCTGCCGCCACGTGGGCGAAACCGGGCCCGAGCCCCGCGAGGTGGTCCGGGGCGTGCAGAAGGCCATCCGCGACTTCGTCGGCATGGCCCCCCAGAGCGACGACCTGACGCTGGTCTGCTTCGGCCGCAACCCGGACGAGGAGCCGCCGGAGCCGGAAGGCGACCAAGCCCAGGGAAGCCCGGCGTAGTCTCAGCAGCCTACTCCGCCGGAAGCACCTTCACCCGGCGGTCCTCCACCACCAACCGGCCGTCGGCGTACAGGTTGATGGCCTCCGGATACGCCTCCTTCTCCCTCTCGAACACCCGCGCGGCCAGCGAGTGGGGATCGTCTCCTTCCTCGACCGGTACGGCCTTCTGGACGATGATCGGGCCGTGATCGTACTGATTGTCGGCGAAGTGCACTGTGCAGCCGGTCACTTTGCAGCCGTAGTCCAGCACGGCCCGATGGACCCGCTCCCCGTAGAGGCCCTTGCCCCCGAATGAGGGCAGCAGCGCTGGGTGGATGTTCATCACTCGGCCGGTGTAGTGCGGCGGGATCCGGTAGAGGCTCAGGAAGCCGGCCATCGCTACCAGGTCCACCTCCACTTCGTCCAGCTCGGCGGTGACGGCTTCGCTGAAGCTCTCGGTGCTGTCGTGGACGCGTCGGCCGACGGTCACCGCCGGCACACCGTGGCCACGGGCGCGCTCCAGTCCGTAGGCATCGCTGCGGCTGGAGATGACCTTGACCACGCTCGCGTTCAGCTCCCCGGCCTCGGCGAGGTCCAGGAAGTTCTGCAGCGTCCTTCCGCCGCCGCTCAGCAGCACGCCGAGTCTGATCGGTGAGCCCATTTCGTCCTCCGTCGGTGCATGATGCCAGGGCGAGTACTCTGTCCAGCTCGGACGGCGTTGTCAACCGAACTCGCGCAAAGCCGTGGCGTGCATGGGCGATGACAGGACGCCGCGACTGGAGCGGCCGTCCCGACCGAAGGCGCTTGTGGAGACCAGCCGACGGCACTACACTCAGCCCGACCAGATAAGGAAGCACGCGGGCCGCGGCCGCCCCTCGGCCGCGCGCCCGGACTCCGAGCCCCAGCATATGGAGCGACCGGAATGCCGGGAAAAGCACTTTGCGCGGCGGCCGCCCTGGCCTGTCTGGCCGGCGCTGTGGCAGCCGACGGGAGGATGACCATGGACATCGAGCGCGACCACGTGGCGCTGACGGGCACGTGGCAGCAACTGGACGAGCACCCGGACCAGGAGGTCTGGCGCCCGGAGGTGGCGGAGAAGCTTGGCCCGTGGAGCGCGTTCGAACTGCCGGGAGCGCTGGCCCACTGGAGCGAGCGTGAGCGCAACATCGGGCGCCAGTGCGCCTGGCTGCGGCGCACATTCCCAGTGAGCGAAGAGCAGGCCGGCAGGCAGGCCGTCCTTCGCTGGGGCGGCATCCGCTTCGGCGCCACGGCCTGGATCAACGGCGTCCGCGTCGGCGCGCACCCGACCATCGGGCCCGCCCGGCTCCTCGTGCCCCCGGGCACCACGCGGGAAGGCGGTAACGAAATCGTCATCCGCGTCGACGGCTGGGGCGCCCTGCCGAAGTCCGACAACGGCACGCCGCTGATCCCCGTCGGCGCCGATCTGCACTGGGGCGCCAGGTCCATGAGCGCCTACGATGACGTCTGGCTGGAGTTCTACCGGCACGTTTACATGAAGTGGATCCTTGCCGTGCCGGACCTGGAGGACGGGGCGGTGGCCCTGCGGGTCTGGTTCGACGGCGCCGAACAGCTGCCCGAGCGGGTCGAGCTGCAGGCAAGGTGCCTGCTGCCGGAGGGGGGCCTGGCCGGAGCGGCATCCGCCAACGCCTCGACAGCCGACGCACCGACGGAGCTGCGCGTGCCGCTCCGCGAAGTGCATCCCTGGACTCCGCGCGATCCATTCCTCTACCGTGCGGAGGTCCAGACGCTGGCCGAAGGACGGGTCTGCGACGAGGTGGCCTTCCGCTTCGGCTTGAGGGAGGTCGGCGTGCAGGACGGCCACTACGGCCTGAACGGCCGTCCGCTGTGGCTGCGCGGCTCGAACCTGGTGCACGAGTGGACCTGGTGGGACTCCCCGTTCAACCGCGAGGTAAAGCGCTACCTGGTGGACGAAGCGCGCAACATGAACCTGAACTGCTTCCGCACCCACACCCTCCCGCCGAACGCGCACTGGCTCGACGTCTCCGACGAGCACGGGATGATGATCCTGGCCGAGTTCCCCACCACAATCAACTACCGTGACATGGGCTTCACCGACGAGCAGCGGGAGGTCTGGCACCGGAACGTGCTGCTGGACGCCACCGGCTGGATGACCAAGATCTGGAACCATCCCGCCGTCGTCATGTGGGTGCTGACAAACGAGTCGGCCCGCGATAACGCGTGGGAGGCCGGGCCGTTTCACCAGCACGTGGCCGGCCTGGACCCGACCCGCCCCACGCTGCGCACCGGCGAGACCGAGGTCGGCACACCGGACGCCGTGGACGTGCATACCTGCGGTAACTACTCCTACGGGCCGAACAAGGACTCCTGGGCCACCTGCCGCCGGTTGGCAGAGAACAAGGACCCCGAACGCGCCCTGGGCAACAGCGAGTACATGAACTACTTCGACTCGGACGAGGACCGCCGGCGCCGCCGCCTCGGCGACCCTCGCCACCCCGGCGCAGCGCTGGACTACGCCGAGTGCGCCGCCGAGGACACCGAGATGATGCGCCGGCTGGAGTTCGACCTGATACTGCCCTACATGTACGCCGGCTGGCCGCGGTTCCGGGGCAACGATTGGCGCGCCGACTACCCCACCCCCATGGCCGCCGCCCTGCACAGCGCCATGGCGCCCGTGCTGCCCAGCCTGGAGCTGCTGGACCGCAACTTCGTCGCCGGGCGCCGGGTAACCACGCCCCTGCACCTGATCAACGAGCTGCATCGGCCGGTGGAGGCCCAGCTAACGCTGTGCATCACCCCCCAGAACCCGTTGTTCGTGCCCGACGAGGACGCGCTCGCGGCAGCCGTCTGGCAGGAGGAGCACGCGCTGGCTCTGCCCGCGGGCTCGCACGAAGTCAACGAGGCCACCTGGCCCGTGCCGGACCAGGAGGGGACATACTACCTGACGGCCGTCCTGCGCCGCGATGGGGACGCCCCCGTCGCCAGCCAGCGCACGGTGCGGGCGATGCGCGACCCGGCGGCGCAACCCGCGCCGGAGGACGCGCGCATAGCCGTCGTCGGAAGGGACGAGGAGCTGGAGACGTTGCTGGAGCGCCATCGTCTGGCGACCTTGCCCCCGAGCCCCGAGGGGCTGGCCCGCGCTTCAGCCGTGTTGGCCTGGGACCCCGCCATGCTCGAGTCCCTGCAGCGGAACGCGATGGCGGCATTGAGCGATGCCGTCGAGCACGGCGCGCGGCTGGTCATCGTCCAGCCCCAGCGCGGCATCAACACCGATCTGGTGACATTCACCCTCGGGGACATGGGTGACGGCTGGGAGCCACGCTCCTCGCGCGTCTTCCCCTACCCCGACGCCGACCACCCGATGCTGGCGGGCATCCGACCCGACTGCCTGCTGCGCTGGAACGGTTTCCTGGGCGTGATCGTGGATCACAACCTGGGCGGCCCGGCCGTGGAGGAAGGCGCCCGGCTGCTATGGGCCGAAAGGCCGGCGAGGCCGGTCGCTGTGGCAGTGCGCCACGGCGAGGGTGAGATTGTGATCCTCACCCTCCGGCTCCGCGGCCGGTTGAATCCCTCTGCGGACGCCTACGACCCCTGCGCGGAGCAGATCCTGCTCAACCTGACGCTTCGCTGACCGGCACGGCATGAACGCGCCTAACCAGCCGCTGCCGTCCGCCGCCGGTCGGTCAGCTATCAGCCAGGTGCCGCTGGAACGCGTCCATGCAGCGTCGCTGGCAGAAGAAGTAGTGCTTCCCCTGGTGCTCAAGGCGGTATGGGGTGGAGTCTGGGTCAACGGCCATCCTGCACACGGGGTCTATGACTGTCCCCCGTGTCCACGGTTCCCAGGGGCACGACTTCTCGTGCCACTGATCGAGGGCCTGCCTGACCTCCGTTACGCCCGTGGCGCGGAGACACTCATCCGCAAGGGCTTCGCAGGCGTCGGTCGAGAGCCCGGTCAGGCTCCGGCGCACCGACGTCAGGTTCGGAACAGCTACGCTGAAATCCCGGATGCCCAACCCCAGCAGCAGGGGGAGCAGACGGTGATCCGCCGCGATCTCGCCGCACAGCGTGAGGTCCTTCGAGGCTGCCCGGGACACCTCGACCAGCTCCCTCAACACGCGCAGCACGACGGGATCTTCCGGTCGGTACAGGTCCGCCACGTTGGCGTTGCTGCGATCCACAGCCAGCACGTACTGCACCAGGTCATTGGTGCCGATGCTCGCGAAGTCAGCATCGCGGATCAAGTCGCGGAAGGACCAGACGGCCGAAGGCGTCTCCACCATCAGCCCGCACGCGAACTCGTCGCGAAATGCCAACCCATCCAACCGAAGCGAGTCCTTGGCCTGCTGCGTCAGCCCCCGGAGGAAACGCCAGTCATCCAGCGTTGCCACCAGCGGGTACATCAAGCGCAGCGGCCCGGCGTGATGCAGCCCTGCGCGCAGGATGGCGCGCAACTGCGTGATGAGCAGCTCAGGATGAAACCGGTAGAGGCGGTGCGCGCGGAGGCCGAGCTGAGGGTTGGCTTCGGGTCCGAGCGACAGGTAGCCAAGTGGCTTATCCCCTCCGGCGTCGAGCGTGCGCACGGTGACCGGCCTGTCCCCACACAGCGCGAAGAGCTGCGCATAGACCTCTTCCTGCTCGTCTCCGGCCGGGAAATCGTTGCGTTTCTCGAGGAAGACGGCTTCCGTTCGGAAGAGCCCGACGCCTTCGACGGCGTCCCACTCGACCGCTCCCAGCTCCTCCGGCGTCACTACGTTCAGCCACAGACGGGCGGGCATTCCAGCGTCCGCGTCCACCGGGTGGCCAATGCGGTAAGGAGTGCGAGCCTCGACGTCAGCGCTTCCCGGTTCGACCACAAGGACACCGGAGTCGGCGTCCACCAGTACGCGCGCGCCGCCATGCGCCCTTAGCGGGTCGAGCGCAGCGACCCGGATTACAGGCAGTGAAAGGGACCTGGCCAGGATCGCCGAGTGCGAGAGTGCTGTCCCGTTCTCCACCACGGCCGCACTCACTCCGGCCCGCCACATCCGGATCACCAGCGAAGGCAACACCTCAGGCACAGCAACCACTGCGCCGCGGCACGTTGGGTCCGAGAGGTCCGAGCAGGGCTCGCCCTGCAGCCTCCGCCGCAACTGCGTCGCCAGGTCCCTCAAGTCGGCCACGCGCTCAGCGAAGACGGCATCGCCCGACTGCTCGAGCAAGGAGGCGAACTCTTCGACCACGCCTTCCACAGCGGCTTCCGCGACCAGTTCGGCATGCTCAATCGCCTCGTGCACGCGCCGGCGGAACTCCGGGTCCTCCAGCATTGACACGTGCGCCCGGATGATCTCCGCCTCAGCCGACAGGGACTCCGCCTCCAACTGAGCCACCGTGCCGCGGAGCTCATTGGCGAGAGACTCGGCGTGATGCTCAAACAGCCTGATCTCGCGTTCCGGCACGCTCTTCGGGGTCCTGTGTTGGCGAACCGCGCGCTGCGCTGCCGCGCGCAGGAACAGCAGACGCCCCCAGGCGACGCCGGGAGCCAACGTCTCCCCCTCAATCTCGAGTTCGGCTGTCATCAGGCCCTCTGTGGCGGCGGCACGCGCGGCCCCGAGCCGACGGCCCGGAACAGGTCGTCGTGCGCAACTACCCCGACTCCTCCAGCACCACCAGCTCTCCGTGCATGTCGCTGTGACCCTGGCCGCAGTAGACGGTGCAGTGAAAGTGGTGCGTGCCGGCCTCGTCGGCCGTGAACTCGATCTTCGTCGTCTCGCCCGGCGGCAGTATCTGGTTGACATCGTAGGCGTCGATGCCTATGCCATGGGTGACGTCTTCGCTGGTCACCTCCAGGCGGACCTTCTCTCCCTGGCGAACCACGATGGTGGCGGGATCGAACGCGAACTGCCGGGCAGCCACTTCGACGACGCGCACGCCATCCACAACCTCACCGGAGGGCTCGCGCTCCGCGGCTTCTGCCATCACGCCCGCCTCGGTCCCGTGCTCATGTTCGCCGGCAGCTTCGCGATGCGCTGCTTCCTCCGTCTTCTCGTGATGCTCGCCCGGAGCGGTCTCCTCCATGTGCTCACCGTGCTCCTCGACCGGCTCATCATGATGGGCTTCTCCTTCCATCATGTGCTCGCCTTCCATCATGTGTCCGGCTTCGGTCTCCTCTGTGGCTTGCCCTTGCTGCTCAGAGGAGCGCCCACAGCCGAATGCCATCAGCGCCCCCACAAGGACCACAAAGACGGCCATCGTCGTCCAAGAACCCCTCCGCATTCGCATTGCTCTGCCCCCCTGCCGCTACTTGCTGATGGCCTCGGTCGGACTGACCGATGTGCACACGTGGTGCGGCCAGTGGTGCGGATGGCAACCTGCCAGCGCAATCAGACCGACCGCCAGAACCACAACTGCAATCACCGTTACCCTCATATGCCCCCCCTTCTGCTTCAGACGACGAACGGCTCCAGGCACTCGCGGTTGGCAGGCACAATCGGTTGCCGGCCAGCCGTCAGTGCTGCTCCGCCCCCTCTTCGGCTCTCCTCCACTTCCACAGTTGTGCGACACCGGGCCCGTCTTGACCGGCGATCGCCATGTACACCGCTGCTCCGAACAGGCCGATGTCGCGGGTCTCCTGGAAGCTGAGAAGCGTAAGGATCGCCGCAAGCTGAATCGCGGCGACCCCGGCAAAGACTCGTGTGAACAGGCCCAGAATGAGTCCGGCCCCAGTTGCCACTTCCATCACTCCGACCAGGACAACGGAGACATCGGCGCTCCACGGAAGCCACCCGAAGAAGGACATGTTGCGCATCGTCTGCGCCCAGATGTCGTTTCGGAACTTCCCGATTCCGAAGACCAGGAAAACCACGCCCAGCGTGACGCGCATGATTGCGAATGCCACCCTCTTCGTCATCGTGGACCTCTGCCGTCCAAGGGAATATGCCAGTCGCCAGCCCCGCCATCCTGCTCGGCGCGGGCCCGCCCGTGACCGGCGCCCTGCCCGCCCATCATGCGGGCTTGGCGCTGGAGCTTGAGCGACCGCTCAGGGATTGGCGGCACCTCCACCCCGTCCCGGCGCAGTTCCTCAATGCTGGCCTCCAGCGAGACCGTGCCGTCCGGGAACTCGTAGGGCCCGGGGTCCTCGTAGCTGGTGATGCCCTCGCGCACGCGCAGCAAGTTCGCCATGCCACCGAGCACAGTCTGACCGAACTGGAAGCTGCCGCCCAGCATCGGGATGCTGTTCTCCGGCAGCGGCATACCCATCCGGGTCATGTCCCTCATGCCGGTGGTGCCCATCGTCATGTAGCCGGGCACCAGCTCACTGATCTTCTCGTCCAGGCCTTCCGAGTCCACTCCGACCATGTTCGGGATGGCGTGCCCCATCTGGTTCATCGTGTGGTGGGTCATGTGGCAGTGGAAGAGCCAATCGCCCGGGTTGTCGGCCAGGAACTCAACCACCTTGGCGGAGCCCACCTGCACGAGCACGGTGGTCTCGGGCAGCAGCTTGCTCCTGTCCTCGGCCCAGCCCCCGTCGGTGCCGATGATCCTGAACGCGTGCCCGTGGAGGTGTATCGGGTGGTGGTCCATGGCGCTCAGGTTGCCGAACCGGATCCACACAAGGTCGCCCAGCCTCGCCACCAGGGGCTCGGTCGCCGGCATGACCTTGCCGTTCATGGTCAGGATGTTGAAATCGCTGTTCTCCACCGTGAACGGGCGCGACGTGCCCCCGTCGATGGCCCACTCGTGGAGCATGATGACGAAGTCCCGGTCCGGTCGCTGCCGGGCGTCCGGCTGGCGCTCGTGTACGACAATCATGCCCGTCAGCCCCATGCCCTCCTGGGTCATCGAGTCGAAGTGGGGGTGATACATGAACGTGCCCGCATGGGGGAAGATGAACTCGTACTTGAACGTCTGCCCCGGCTGGACGGCCGGCTGAGTGAGTCCCGAGACGCCGTCCATGCCGCACGGCAACAGCACGCCGTGCCAGTGCACCGATGTCTTCGCCGGCAGGTGGTTCGTGACGTAGATGCGCACGCGGTCGCCCTCGGCCAGCTCGATGGTCGGGCCGGGCACACGGCCGTTGTAGCCCCAAGTATCTATCTCGAGCCCCGGCGCGATCTGGAGGTGAACGGGTTCGGCCGTCAGGTGGAACACCTTGACGCCGTCAACGACCGTGTACTCCGCGGTCACGCCGTCCGGCGTCACGCATGGGGTGTAATCCTTCCCGGGCGCGCCGGGCGGCAGGTCCAATCGGGCGGCCTCGGCCCACGGGCGGGGAGGGTCAGATTCCGGCCCAGATCCGAGCGTCGGGTGACTCTCGTAGGAATGGCGACCGGCTGGTTCGGCCCCTTGAACGGCCCCTTGCCAGACCATCAGCCCGAACAGCAGCGCTGCCGCCATGGATGCGAGTGCGCCGTTCCTTCCTGTGCGTGCGCTCACCAGTGGCCTCCCCTCGCCATGATCCCGTCTGCCACGCCGGCCCCGGCACCCATGCTCGTCCGAGTGTCGGCCACCATCCGTCCCTGCAGGAGCGTCTCCATCTCGGCCCGGGCGATCCAGTAGTTGGCCAGATCCTCGATGTAGCGGCGTCTGGCATCTGTTTCGAGCTGCTTTGCCTGCAGCAACTGGAACACACCCAGGAGCATCGCGTTGTAGCGCAGGTGGGTCTGTCGCAGGATCTGCTGGCGAAGCGGGAGAACCACGTCCCGGTAGTAGGTCGCTCTCTGCCGCGCTGCCTGCAGGCGGTATCGCGCCGTGCGCGTCGCCGAGCGCAGGCGCACCGCGAGGTCTGTATAGCGGTCCCAGAGCCGGCACATTTGCGCCCTGGCCCGGGCCGAGGCGGCCTGCCCCCGGTCGAACAAAGGTATGGGCAGCGTGAGGGCCGGCCCGACCTCCCATGCGCCGGGATCCTGGCCCTCGGCCTCGACGCCGGCGGCCAGCTCAGGGCTCACTGTCTCCGCCCACCGGACCCCCATCGCCCTCGCCTCGGTCCGCAGTTCCTGCCACGCCATGGCCAGGTCCAGGCTGTTGCGGACGGCGCGCCTCTCGGCGTCTGCCAGGTCCATCTCGTCTGCGGGAATCTCCGGCAGGTCCTCCGTCAGCTCCCAGGCGGTGTTGTGGCCCCAGAGGCCGAGGACCGTGTTGAGTTGCTCCCTGGCTTCGATGGAGGCCAGTTCCGCCGCCTGTACGTTGAGCTTGCTCTCCTCGTACAGCTCGCGCTCCAGCGCGAGGTCCAGTTCGGTGACGTTGCCCGCCTCGCGCAGCCTCTGTGCCATCAGGTGGGACGCCTCCGTCGCCGCCATGACCTCTCGCCGCATGGCCAGAACTTGCCGCGCTGCCTGCGCCCGGACGGTGCCGATCCGCACCCGAACCACCAGGTCCATGACCGCCGCAGTTACGGCCATCTTCGTGCTCTCCAGCCGCGACGCAGCGACCCTCTTGCGCATGGGGATCAGCAGAACGTCGAGGAAGTCCTGGGTCACGCCCAGATCGTAGGCCTGGCCGTCGTTGCGCACGAAACGGAAGACTCCCTCGAAGACGAGGTTCCTCAGCAGGCCTGCCTGCACGAGGTCTGCCTGAGCGATACCCAACTGCTCATACATCGCCCGGAGGCCCCGGTTGTTGAGAAGAGCGATCTGCACGGCCTCGTCCGCCGTCAACCCGTCCTGGAGCAGCCGCCCGACGGCGCCGGCCACGGCCCGGTCGGCCGTGCCGCCGCGGTTCCACTGGACCAGCCGCCCCGTGCGCTCGGTCACGTCGGCCTGCACCTCATCCCACGTCGCCTCGGTGGAGACCGATGCGCACCCGGTCAGCAGGACGCCGGTCAGACACGCGACCAGCAGTGGCAGTCTGTCTCCGCTCACGGGGGCACCTCCATCCCCTGGCCCTCGTGCTCTCCCATGTCGTGGTGCGTCATCGGCATAGGCTGGGGCGTCACCACCGGCTCGTCGAGGCGCAGCACATCGGAAGGCTGGACCGCGGGCGCCGCCTCCGCCTCCGGGTTGGCCGGGTGGGTCTCCGAGACCGTCGGCAGTTGCGCTTCCCAGGCACAGCCACTCAGCACGAACACGCCCCATACCAGCACACTCAGCCGACGTACCATACACGCCCTCCTTCGCTGAAGTACCTCGCTGACAGGTTCGCTGACCGGCGGTCGCCCGCACGAGTGGCCAGCCGTCGCCGACACCCCTTCGTCGTCGGTCGCCTACCCATTCCCTGCGTGCCGCCGTGGTGCATCACATGGCCCTGAGGCTCCTGCTTTCACTCCGGGCCCGGCTTCTCCTTCATGTGCCTCTTCATCATCTGCTGCATGTGGCGATGCATCCGCATCATGGAATGCGGCTCGTCCGGGATCGCCTCGAGTTCCTCTTTCTGCTCGTCAGTCAGGACGGCTTCCGCCTCCTGGCGGGCAGTCTGTGCGATCTGCCGAAGCTTGCCGACCTGGTCCTCACTGAGTTCGAGTTCCTCCTTGAGCGCCAGAAGCCCGACGGGATCGGTCTTCTGGATCTGGGCGCCCATCATCATCTGGCAGCGCATCATCATGCCGTGCATCCCGCCCATCATTCCCCTGCCCTCCCTCGCTGAAGGACCTAGCTGACAGGTCCGCTGACCGATGGCCGCCCGCACGAGTAGCCGGCCGTCGCCGGCACCCCTTCGTCGTCGGTCGCCTACTCCTCAGTCTCTGTGGTGTAGGCGTCCGGATCCTCGTCGAACTGCCTCTTGCAGCCGAGGGCGCAGAAGTAATAGGTCTTGCCCTGGTACTCACTGGTGCCAGCCGCTTCGTCCTCAGCGACCTGCATGCCGCAGACAGGATCTCTCGCTGTATCGCCCATAGTTGGAACGCTCCTTCCTCTCAGACAGTGCTTCGGTGATGACCGGGATGCTGGCTAATGCTCTTCGGAGCCACCGTGCATCCGGCCCATTCCTTCCGTGCCGCCATGGTGCATGCCATGGCTCTCGTGCTCCTGTTCTTCTTCCGGCCCCGGCTTCCCCGTCATGTGCCCCTTCATCATCTGCTGCATATGGCGATGCATCTGCATCATGGATTGCGGCTCGTCCGGCATGGCTTCGAGCTTCTCCTTCTGCTCGTCAGTCAGGACGGCTTTCGCCTCCCGGCGGGCGGTCTGCGCGATCTGCCGGAGCCTGCCAACCTGCACCTCACTGAGTTCGAGTTCCTCCTTGAGCGCCAGAAGCCCGACGGGATCGGTTCTCTGGATTTGGGCGCCCATCATCATCCGGCAGCGCATCATCATGCCGTGCATCCCGCCCATCATCCCCATCATGCCGGCCATGCCCTCACCACGTTCCGGCGCGGCGCCCTTCTTGATCTCCGTCAGCTTCATGCCGCACTTCGGGCATCTGGCCTCCCATGTAGCGCGGATCTCGGGATGCATGGGGCACTCGAACGTAGGCTGCATCTCCGCTTCCTGGGCCTCTTGCGGGTGTTCGGCCCGGCCGGGATGCTCCACGGCGCGGACCGTCTGGAACCCAAGGCTCAGGGCAAGCACGGCAACGACTGCCAGCACGGCTACAGCTATCCAGGCTCTCATCTAACGGCCTCCTTTACGCAGGGAATCCGTCGGACGGGCTACACCGCCCGCTCGCACCCTATTCCTCCAGTCTCCGTTTCCTCCTCTCGAATTCCTCATCGTCAATCTCGCCCCGGGCATAGCGCTCCCTCAGAATGTCCAGAGCCGAGCGGTCCCTTGCCTCCGGCGGGCGGGCGCCTCTTCCGGCGGAGCGCGCCGCCCAGACGACAAGCCACACGATGCCGACTATGACGGCGATGCACACTACGCCGCCAAGCAAGTGCCAGCCCCATCCCCAATCCCACATGTCGTGCATCATAATGCCCTCTCTCGGAGCTGTGCGCGCTTTCCCCCGAACGGCAAGAACATAGCCGTCCTCTCGGCGTATCTCCGGTACTCGTCGCCAAACTTCTCGAGCAGGTCCTGCTCCTCACGGCGCGCCAGCCGGTAATACATCACGATCACGAACGGCCAGAGGATCA
>CAYFVS010000135.1:0-3673 GCA_964346565.1 uncultured candidatus Brocadiaceae bacterium
CGCTCAGCGCGGCCGTCCTCCAGCCCCAGTCCGGCCATCACGCAGAACCCCTGCGGCTCGATGAAGATGCGACCCTCGGCGCACTGGCGGCTGCCCACCTTCCGCCCCTCGGCGTCGTAGGCGCGCAGGAACCACTCGCCGTCCCAGCCTTGCTCCATCACGGTCTGGCGCATCTGGCCGGCAGAGCGCTCGGCCCGTTCGGCCTCCTCGGCCAGGCCACGGCGCCGGCACAGCTCCGCATACTGCCGCCCTGCGAGCACGAACATGGCACCGAGGAGCACGGATTCGGCGCGGCCTTCCATTCGGTTCGGCGCGGTCTGAAAGGACTCATCGGGGTCCGTGCTGAAGCAGTTGAGGTTGAGGCAGTCGTTCCAGTCCGCCCGCCCGATCAGGGGCAGCCCGTGCGGCCCCAGGTTCTCCCACACGCGCTGCAGGCCCCGCCGCAGGTGCTCCAGCAGCGTGCCCGAGACAGATGGATTGCTGCCGAACGGCACAGACTCCTGGAGCACGTCCAGGTCGCCGGTCTCCTTCGCGTAGGCGTCCGTCGCCATGATCAGCCAGAGGGGGTCGTCGTTGAACCCGGCGCCGATCTCGTCGTTGCCCTCTTTGGTGAGCGGCCGGTACTGATGATAGGCGCTGCCGTCGGGCAGTTGGGTGGCTGCCAGGTCGAGCAGCCGGCGGCGCGCACGGTCCGGGACCATCTGCACCACGCCCAGCAAGTCCTGGTTGGCGTCGCGGAACCCGATGCCTCGGGCGATGCCGGACTCGAAGTAGGAGGCGCTCCGGGCCAGGTTGAACGTCACCAGCGTCTGGTAAGGGTTCCAGACATTGACCATGCGCGCCAGCTTCTCGTCGCCGGTAGTCAACCGGCACTGCGCCAACAGCCCGTCCCAGTAGGTGCGCAGCTCCACCAGGGCTTCCGCCACCGCCTGCGACGTGCCCAGCCCCTGCTGCATGGCGATGGCGCGCTCAGTGTTGGGCACGCCGGGTGCAGTCCACTTCTGTTCCTCGGGGTTCTCCACGTAACCCAACAGGAACACCAGCTCCCCGTGCTGCCCCGGCTCCAGCTCCACCTCCACGCAGTGGGATGCGATCGGCGACCACCCGCTGGCCTTGCTGTTGCGGGGTTGGCCGCTGAGCGGCACCTGGGGCGCATGATAGCCGTTGTAGAGGCCCACGAACGCCTCTCGGTCCGTATCGCAGCCGGCGATGGGAGCGTTCACCCAGTAGAAGGAGAAGTGATTCCTGCGCTCGCGGTACTCGGTCAGGTGATAGACGGCAGAGCCGTCCACCAGCACTTCCCCCGTGCTGAAGTTGCGCTGGAAATTCGTCATGTCGTCCAGCGCGTCCCACAGGCAGAACTCGACGCAGGAGAAGACGGTGAGCCGGCGCCGGCTGCGCCGTCGGTTCTCCAGCCTCAGCCGGTGGACCTCGCAGTCGAAGCCAAGGGGCACGAAGGCCAGCAGTGTGGCCCGCACGCCGCCGCGCTCCCCGCAGATTGACGTGTAGCCCAGGCCGTGTCGGCACTCGTAGAAGTCCAGTTCACGCTTCATGGGCAGCCAGCCCGGGGACCACACGTCCTGCCCGTCGCGCACGTAGAAGCAGCGCCCGCCCGCGTCGAGCGGCACGTTGTTGTAGCGGTAGCGCGTGACGCGCCGCAGCCGGGCGTCGCGATGGAAGCAATACCCCCCCGCCGTCTGCGAGATCAGCCCGAAGAAGCGCTCGGCCCCCAGGTAGTTGATCCACGGATACGGAGTGCGGGGCGTGGTGATGACGTATTCCCGCGCCTCGTCGTCGAAACGCCCGTACTGCATCGGCTGTCTCCCCACGGGCGGTATTCCGTTCGGAGGGCGCATCGTATGCCATCGGCCGACTGCCCGCAAGCTGCAGCGGCCATCGGCACTTGTCCGCCAGGGCGCTGCGCCCTACCCTGTGGGTCCGCAAAGGAGCACCCCGGCAAACCGGAGCGCAGAGATGGGGGATTTCGCCCACAGAGTGCAGCAGTTGCTCCAGGGCCAGGAGGAAATGCTCGGCCGCCCGAACGCTGTGGACCCGCGCTGGCAGAACGGTGTCTACGAGCGCTGTCGGCACCCAGTACTGACCCGCGACCACGTGCCCGTCACGTGGCGCTACGACCTGGACCCCGAGACCAACCCGCTCCTGCTTGAGCGGCTGGCCGTCAACTCCGTGTTCAACGCCGGCGCCATCGAGGTGGGCGGAAGGATCGCCCTGGTCTGCCGGGTGGAGGGAGCCGACCGGAAGTCTTTCTTCGCCGTCGCTGAGAGCGAGACGGGCGTGGACGGGTTCCGCTTCCGCGACCGGCCCATCCACATCCCCGAGACCGACGACCCCGCCACCAACATCTACGACATGCGCCTGACCCGACATGAAGACGGCTGGATCTACGGCGTGTTCTGCGCCGAGAGGGAGACAAAGGACGCCGACGGCAACCCAGGCGCCGAGGCCCGCAGCAGCATAGCCCGCACCAGGGACCTGGATCGTTGGGAGCGGCTGGACGACCTGCGCACGCCCTCGCCCCAGCAACGCAATGCCGTCCTGCACCCGGAGTTCGTCGGCGGCAAGTACGCCTTCTACACCCGTCCTCAGGCCGGCTTCAGCGGCGTCAAAGGGGGCTCGGGCATAGGGTTCGGCTTGTGCGAGGACATCGAACACGCCGTGGTCGAGCACGAGCAGATCATGGACCCCCGCGTTTTCCACACCGTCAAGGACCTGAAGAGCGGCGACGGCCCGCCGCCGCTGAGAACACGCGAGGGCTGGTTGCACATCCCTCACGGCGTGCGCAACACGGCCGCCGGCATGAGGTACGTGCTCTACGCCTTCCTGTGCGACCTGGGGGAGCCTTCCAGGGTCACCCACCGCCCCGGGGGATACCTGCTGGCTCCTATGTTCGAGGAGCGGGTGGGTGACGTGTCGAACGTCGTCTTCTGCAACGGAGCCGTAATGCGCGCCGATGGCACCGTGCTGATCTACTACGCCTCCGCCGACACGCGACTTCACGTCGCCGTCACCGACGAGGACAGGATCCTCGACCACGTCATGAACGCGCCGGAGGACTCCCTGCGCTCGTTCCGCGCCGTCGAGCAGCGCAACGAACTGATAGCGCGCAACGAACAGGCCCTTAAGCGACTGGCCCTCGACTGAGTGCTCGTCTGCGCCATCATTTCCCGTTATGCGCCTCACAATCATTGCACAGACCAGGAGACCGCTGGATGACGGAGCAGGCTCCCTACCGTGACCCCAACCAGAGCACTCAGCGGCGCGTTGAGGACCTGCTCGCGCGCATGACGCTTGAGGAGAAGATCGGCCAACTCACCCAGGTTCACACTCGGGATGATCCCGAGGAGTGGCTGCGGGAGAAGCACGTCGGCTCGTTCATCTTCGTGCTGGGCGAGCAGTCCGACCGGCTGCAGAAGATCGCCGAGCAGAGCCGCCTGGGCATACCCCTCATCTTCGGCATTGACGCCATCCACGGGCACGGTTTCTGGCCGGGCGCCACCGTCTTCCCCACCCAGCTTGCCCTCTCGTGCAGTTGGGACCCGCGGCTTGTGGAGGAAGTCGGACGCATCACCGCGAAGGAAGTGCGTGCCACGGGCGCCCACTGGACCTTCTCCCCCGTCTGCGGCACCGTGCGCGACCTGCGCTGGGGACGGGT
>CAYFVS010000136.1:0-1668 GCA_964346565.1 uncultured candidatus Brocadiaceae bacterium
GCGCGCGGCTGTATGAGAAATACCAGCGTGAGCAGCAGGAGGAGCTGGACGAGCTGCGCCGCTCGCAGGTGGGCACCGGCGACCGCAATGAACGGATCCGCACCTACAACTTCCCCCAGGACCGGATCACCGACCACCGCATCGGCCTGGACCTGTACGGTGTGGAGAACTTCCTGATGGGCGACTGCGACCGGATGTTCGACGCCCTGGCCAGATATGACAAGCAGCGGCGGATCCAGGCGTTCATCGAGGGCAAACGCCGGGGCGCTAGCGGATGAGCAGGGCGGCCGGCATCAGGCAGAGCCGCATCTCGCCCCGGAGCGCGACCAGGCCGGCCAGGTATGAGCGCGCCACCGAAGGCAGCGCGCCCGCAGCCCCGAGCCATGACCCCTGAAGACGAACGGCGTCCTCCGATCCTAACAGCAGCATTTCCGCCAGGCTCCGGGCGCGTGGGCGGCGCACTATCTGGACCGCCTGGTCCTCCGGAATGCCGGCCAGTTGCCGCGCCCGGGCGATGGCCGCCTCCAGCCCGCCGAGGCGGTCCACCAGGCCGGCCTCCAGGGCCTGCCGGCCGGTCCAGACGCGGCCTCCTGCGACCTGCTCAACGTCGTCCCGCGACATTTCGGGCCGGCCGGCGGCCACCCGGTTGACGAAGGTCTCGTAGGTGTCCCACACCAGTTCGGAGAGCTTGCGCCGGCCCGCCTCGGACAGATCTTCGAACGGCGACAGCAGCCCCGTAGCGCCTCCGCGCTCGACCACGTCCACGCTCAGGCCGATCTTCTCCATCAGACCCCTGACGACGATCTTGCCGCCCAGCACGCCGATGGAGCCGGTCAGCGTGCCGGGCTGGGCCACGATCTCCCGCGCGGCGGCGCCGATGTAATAGCCCCCCGAGCCGGCCGTGTCCGAGAAGGAGGCCACCACGGGCTTGTCCCGCCCTGCCAGGCGCAACTCCCGCCACAGCAGGTCGGAGGCCAGCGCGCTGCCACCCGGGCTGTCCACGCGCAGCACGATGGCGCGCACGTCCGCATCCGCTGCCGCCCGCCGTACCTCGCGCCTCATACGGGGCAGCGTGACCACCTGCTCGCCGAACAGCAGCACGTCGGGCTCCACGGCGAGTATAGGCCCCACGGCGTAGAGCACGACGATGGACGGCTTCGCCGGCCCTTCGCGCGCCGGCCGGGGCCGACCCATCAGCAGGCTTAGCAAGCTGAAATCGCCCGAGGCGAACATGGGCCTGGGCGGCGGCCGGCCGTAGTCCGGCATCACGCTGACTCGCCCGTGCTCGCGCTCCAGGGCGGAAACCAGTTCGTCGTAGAAGCCGACCTCGTCCACCAGGCCCTCCTTCAGGGCCTGCCGCGCCGTGTACGGCCCGCCCCGCAGCAGCTCCTCCGCCCTGCCAGCGGACACGCCCCGGCCCTCGGCCAGCGAGTCGCGGAGCTGGCCGTAGAGGTCATCCACCAGCGCGCGGAGCACCTCCCGCTGCGTCTGGGACCATTCGGTGCGGGTCAGCGGCTCGGCGCCACCTTTGAACTTGCCGGCCTGCACAAGCTGGGCCTCGACGCCGATGTCCTTCAGCAGCTGCCCCGCGAAGATCGCCTCCGCCCGCACGCCGACCAACATGAGCTGCCCGGCCGGCACGATGACGATTCTGTCGGCCGCCGTGGC
>CAYFVS010000137.1:0-11217 GCA_964346565.1 uncultured candidatus Brocadiaceae bacterium
GGTCAGTGACAGATACATCCCGGCCTCTGCGCTCTATACGCGTTTGCCGTGCGCAGGTCAAGCTACGGCTGCTGCTTGGGCGCCGCAAGAAGTGCCTCCAGAGTAGCCACCTGCTCCGCCGACACCTCCACCACCCAGGGCACGTCCGGCCCGGTCGCATATCGCCCGCCGTCGGTGGCCTTGCCGATGACGACACGCTTGCCCCTGGCTGTCCGCTCGTCCAGTTCAACGGTCAGGTATGGGGCGTCGAAGCCGTAGCTGGCCGGGTCGCGCTTCACGTAGTCCGCCACGCGCACGCCTTCGAACGAGCGAAGCAGGCCGGCCGCTGCCTTGACCGGTTCGTCCAGGTCCTGTGGCAATAGCTCTCCCGCGCTGTCGGTCCAGGCCTCCCGCTCGCCGTCGTACTCGAACCGGACGCTTCGCCCGCCCTGCGCCAGCGTGAATGTCACCAGCTCGGCCGCCGCGCAGAGGGTGCGCGAAGCAGGTGGTCGAGTCAGTGCCTCGACCTTCTGCTCGGAGAGAGTGAACACACGCCGGCCGCCCGCCAGCGCGGCGTAGCGCTGCTCCGGCTCGGCGTCGGTTCTCGGGCCGATGAGCAGCGCCCGCTCTCGCTCCGCCTCCGGCTGCTCCCGGCCCGGCTCGCTGTAGGTCACCGTCAGGCTGGCGGGCGCGTCGTCCAGGCCGTAGGGCTTCAGGTCCTCGACATCTTCGGCCACGTATCGTGCCGCCCGCAGGGCGGAGAACTGGCCCACCGTGCGCCGGACGGCTGCCTCGTCGGCCGGCCCCTCCGCCGGGCGCACCAGCCGCCAGCCTTCCTGCTCGTCCCGCAGGCACTCGAACTCGCCTTCCTCCAGGCTCAGCACCAGGCGCACGGCTTTCCCGGCTGGCTCCGACAGCGCGGTTCGGTCCAGCAGCCCCAGCCGCCCGGCCGCAAGCGGCTCATAGAAGCGCTCCTTACTGACCAGTAAGACGGGGGGGTAACCGGGCCGCAGGGCATAGGCGTGCGTCTCGTCGGCGGAAGCGCCGAGGACAACCCGGGCGAGTTCCGCGCCGTCCGTGTCGCGCACGGTCACCGTCCGGCGCTGCTCCTCGGCCAGGCCGTACTCGGATAAGTCCTCCGGGTCATCCTGCACGAACTCGGGCACGCGGGCGTCGCGCAGGTCGTGCAGCAAGCGTTCCATCACGTCCTGGTCGGCAGGCGCCGGGGGGTCACCCTTGATCTGCCACGCGCCTTCCTGCCGTTCGACGACCGCCTCCCCCTGGGGGCCGGAGACGCTGACAGACGCCACACGGGGCAGCTTCAGCGAGAGGAGTTCCCGCGAGCGCAACTCGGCGGGACCCCTGCGCAGCTCCGTCAGCAGCTCCTCGGGCACCGAGATGACCGCCGGCTCGCCGCGGTTCATGGCGTAGCAAGTGGTTGCCTCGCCCTCCGTCTGCCGGGCGAAGATCAGCTCCTGCGTCCGCTCGCCGTCCGAGAGGGTCACCGTCAGCTCGGGTTCGTCCAGGCCGTAGGCGGCAAGGTCCGTCGGGACGTCTTCGACGAAGTCCGTCTCCTCGATGCGGTGGCCGTAGAGCTCCTCGGTCACCGTGCGCACTTCATCCTCGTCGGCCAGGTCGTGGAACGGGCTGACCACCTCCCACCGTCCGTCGGTCTTGACGCACTCGACCTCAAAGCCGCTCTCGCCGTCCGCTTCGGCGGCGGCCATGGAGAGCTCCTGCAGGTCCATGACGCTCATGCGTTCTGCCAGACGCTTGCTGCGCAGCTCGGCCAGGGTGACGTCGGTGGCCTCGGCGGCGCTCTGCTCAATGGCGCAGACGCTGCCTTCCTGCTCGACCATGGCGTAGACCGAGTCGGCCGCGCCGGTCGGCTTGCCGATGCGCACGGCGCGCGTGCCGGCCTCCTCGCCTTCGGTGCTTACGGTGACCCTCCGCCTCGGCGGCTCGAGGCCGTAATCAGCCAGTTCTGCCTCCTCGACTTCTGAGGCGGGGATGGACCAGACTCGCTGGGCGCGCGCCAGGCGGTCCACGATCCGCTGCACCTGCCAGGACTCGGCACGTGTCGAGAAGGGCTCAGCGATGGCCCAGTCACCTTCCTCCCGACGGCGGCAGACGATCCGGGCCCCGTCGGACTCGATGATGAGCGTGACGGCGTCGTCCGCCTCCAGCTCAGGCAGCAGTTGCGCGCGACGCCGGCGCAGCTCGTCTGAGGCCGGGCGACGCGACAGGGAGTAGGCCACAACGCCCAGCACCACGACGACGGCCAGCAGTATGAGCGTGGACTTCTTCATGGCTCCTCTGTCCGGGTTCTCTCCCTTCTCTTGCTGCCTCGCCGGGGAACCAGGGGTCCGGTTCGCGCGGCCCGTGGCGCGGCGAGACGCCGCGCCTGCCGCGTCGGGACGCGTGTGCGGCATACTGCTACCTGCGGCGCGTGAGCCACACGGCGATGCCCAGCACGATGGTGGCGACGGGCAGGGCGCCGATGAACACATAGCGACCGGCAAGCAGCTCTGCGAAGGAGACGGGCACAATGTCCAGTTCCATGCTCTTGGGCGGGATGCCCAGCATGTGCGTCCGTCCTGCCATCCAGTTGATGCTGTTGGTGATGAGGAACAGGTTGCCGCGGACCATCTGGACGACGTGGTCGAGGAAAGACCCCGAGCTGCCGAGCACCACGATCCTCGGTCCTTCTGCCGGCTCCATGCCGGCAGCGGGGGAGGAGGGCTTCTGGGGCTCGACGAGCGCGCCCAGCACGACCGGCCGGGCCACGTCCTCGGCCGGTTCGAACTCGGCCCTCCCTTCCTTGACCGACTCGAAGTCGGTCTCCGCCCAGCTTGAGGGTATGCCCGTCAGCAGGGGCCGTGTGCGCAGGCCGGCGCGGGGCTGGGGCTCGGTTATCTCCAGCGGGCAGGGCTGCTCCAGGATCACGTTGTAGAACCTCACGTCAGTGGCGGCCGGGTGCTGGGGGAGCTGCTCCGTGTCCACCGGCACCATGGCCTCCGCCACGCCCCGAAGGACGGCCCCCGTCAGGTAGAGCTGGGGGTTGACGCCGACCGCCTCGTCGTGCACGCGGATGCCGTACGGCTCCAGCAGCTCGGCGACGTTGGTCTCCACGCCGGGAGTGTAGCGGGAATCAGCCATGATGAGGGCCGAGCCGCCCCTTTCGTCCAGGTACTCCCGTATCGCGGTGATCTCGGCTCCTTGCAGGGGGGCGCGAGGTCCGGCGATGATCAGCGCTGCGCAGTCCTCCGGGACGCGCCCCTCCAGAGCCAGGTTGAGCGGCTTCACCTCGTAGAGATCCCTCTCCAGCGCCTGCACGACGCGGGAGAGGCTGCGGGAGGCGGTGCCGGCGGCCTGGGTGCTCTGCGGCTCCAGCGGCTGCTCGCCGTGCCCGGTCAGGGCATAGACGACGGCCTTGTGCTGCTCGGTCAGCTTGATGAGCGCTCCGCTGAAGGCCGCTTCGCCGCTGAACTCGTCCGGCGGAGCCATGGGGCCCAGGCCGCTCTGAATCATCTTCTCGAAGGGGATGACCTGATGGGTGCCTTCGGTGACCATGACCACGCAGGGGGCGACCAGGTCCTGCACTCCGAGGCGCGTCAGCAGCTCGTCCAGCCGGCGCTGGCTGTCGGCCGCGTTCAGGTCAATCGTCTCCACCTGGACATGGGCAGAGCGGGACCTGAACTCCTCCAGCATGTCGTAGACCCAGCCGAAGACGGTCACGTCCCAGGGCTCCATGGACCGGTAGATGACGACGGCACGGACATCGCTGTCGAGCGCGTCGAGGATGTTCTCGGTCTGCGAATGGAGGCGGTGTTCGGCGCCGCCGGTCCAGTCCATGCGTGTGAAGCGGCGGGTGCTGATGTAGCAGACGAGGCCGGCCATGGCGAGCGTCAGCAGGACCACCAGGCCGAAATTCAGCCGCTCGGCCGCACGGCGCCCCTTCAGCAGGCTCAGCAGGTTCCTCCATTCGAGCCCCACCCCTCCGGCCGTCAGCGCCGCGCCGAGGCCCCACAGGGCCCACGCTATGTAGTCCTCCTCGACGAAGGCGCGGCCGCGGATGTCCCGCACGATGAACCCGGCGACCAGCAGCACCAGGCCCAGCAGGATGCCGGCGCGCACCACCACCCGCCAGCGCGGCGCCTTGCTTGCGTCCAGCCGGTTCACCGCCACCTCCTCAGCTCAAGCGCACGCACCGTCAGGAACAGAAACACGCCCGTGCTGACCACGAAGTAAGTCAGGTCGCGGGTGTCCACGACGCCCTTCAGGAAGCTGAAGTAGTGCCACGGCGGCGCCGCATAGCGCAGCGCGCGCGCCCACAGCGTCGTCGAGTCCCGACCCAGGAACCACAGGAAGTACAAACCGATCAGCGCGGCGAAGCTCATGATGGCGGAGGCGATCTGTATTCGCGTCAGGGCTGAGCACAACATGCCGATGGCCAGCAGCTCCCCCGTCAGCAGCGACAGGCCCAGGAAACTGGCCAGCACCGTGCCCGCGTCCAGAGGACCCAGGATGCGCAGGTACGCCACGGCGCCCAGCACGGGCACGAACATCACCACGGCGAAGATCAGCGCAGCGGTGAACTTCCCCAGCACCACTTCCAGCTCGGTCACCGGGGCGGTCATCAGCGTCTCGATGGTGCCCCGGCTGGTCTCTTCGCTCAGCAGCCGCATCGTCAGCACCGGCGCTGCCAGCACCAGCAGATACACCGGGATGGTGAAGGCATACTGAACGCCCACGCCCGGGTCGAGCTGCGGCCCGATGGACAGCGAGAACAGAATGCCCTGCATCAGCGCGAATGCCGTCAGCACCACGTAGGCGATGGGGGACAGGAAGTAGGTGCCCAGCTCGCGTTTCGTGATGACGGACACGTTGACCATCTTCTACAGCCCGGTTTCCTCTGGAGCCGCGGCGCGACGGCCGACCACGGCAATCAGGACGGTGCCGACCGCGGCCAGACCGCTGGCCAGCAGGCCCCACCGGAAGCCCCAGTAGCGGAAGCTGCCTGCGCAGAGGGCCAGCGTCGCGGCCACCAGCAGCAGGCCCGATACCGCAGCCGCCGGCCCGAGGACCGCGTCCAGCCCGAACGCCGTCGTGCAGCCGGTCACCAGGTTGCGCACCAGCAGTACGAAGCCCACCAGGGCGCCGGCCGGCAGCAGCGCCAGCGCCGCCACCCTTGCCACACGGGCGGCCGGCTCACGGGCCGCCGGCAGGGGAATGCCAAGCAGATAGCCCACAAGCGAGACGAGCAGCAGCACGCCGGCCGCCGCCGCCATCGGCACGAGCGCACCGCCCAGGGCATAGAGCCAGATGCTGACCGAACCTTCCCAGCGGCCGCCCCCGAACGCCCGCCCGGGCAGATGGAACAGCGAACCGGACAGCACCGCCAGCACCGCCCCCACCACCAGCACCTCCGGCAGCAGGCCCAGCATGACGCCGGTCGCCTTGGGGGGGAGGGCGTGCCAGTGGTACACGCGGACAGGGACTTCCGACGGGTCCGGCGCCGTAAGGCCGAAGTAGCTCAGCGCCGCCGGGAAGGACACCACCACCACCCCGGCCAGGATGGCCAGGAAGAAGATGAGCGGTTCGTTCAGCCCGCCGGAGGTGGCCATCCGGCCGAAGAAACCGGCCGGGTCGCGCAGCAGCTGCGCCGTGGCGCTGACCAGAGCACGCCCGGGCGAGCCGCGGCCCATCTGCTCCCACTCCAGCGCCTTCAGCCCCGTCGCCGTCTCACTCATGACTGAGCCTCCGTGCCCGCTTCGAGCGGCTGCTCCCGGCGCCGGCCGATGGTGAGCCGGTGGAACACGTCCTCCAGCGAGCCCCGCGCCCAGGTCAGCTCGCGCAGCGCCCAGCCGTTCTCGACCGCCGTGCGGAACACCGCCTCCCTCACGTCCGAACCGGCGGTCGTGGCCAGCCGGTAGGTGTGCCACCCGTTGCTCTCGGCCACGTGCACGTGCTCGACCCCGTCGAGCGCCGCGAAGGCGGGGGTGATGCGCTCGGCGTCGCCCCTTACTTCCACCGTCACCGCCCCGTGCAGGACGCGGTCGGCCAGGTTGTGGGGCGTGTCGTCGGCAACGATGCGGCCGCCGTCGATGATCAGCACGCGTTCGCAGATGGCTTCAGCCTCGGCCAATATGTGGGTGGAGACCAGGACAGTTTGCTCGCCGGCCAGGTCGCGGATCAGGTGCCGCACCTCACGCACCTGGTTGGGGTCCAGCCCGATGGTGGGCTCGTCCAGTATGAGCACGTCCGGCTCGGCAAGCATGGCGTCGGCCAGGCCCACCCGCTGGCGGTAGCCCTTCGAAAGGGTGCCGATGACCTGCGAGGCCACCTCCTGTAGGCTGCACAGGCCGATGCAGTCGGCCATGCGGGCATTGCGGCGGTGGCGCGGCACCCCTTTCAGGTTGGCCCGGAAGGCCAGGTACTCCCGCACGCGCATCTCCGGGTAGAGCGGGTTGTTCTCGGGCATGTAGCCGATGTGACGGCGGACGGCCAGCGGTTCCTCGCGCACGGAGTTGCCGGCAATCCGCGCGGTGCCCTCGGTGGCCGGCAGGAAGCCGGTCAACATGCGGATGGTAGTCGTCTTGCCGGCGCCGTTCGGGCCGAGCAGGCCGACGATCTGCCCCCGGCCGATGCTGAAGCTGACGTGGTCAACGGCCAGAAAACTGCCGTAATACCTGGTCAGATCTTCGGCCTCAACCAGCACCTCCTCGTCCTCCTCGACTGCGGGGTCGGCTTCCCGGCCCAGTGTATTAACCATTAGTGAGTGTGAGGTGGCGCGGGTTCAGCGCAGCCCCGTCGCTGCGACCCGTCAGCCCCGGTCCGTCCCATACCTCAATCCTGTGTTTGCTCCGCGGGTTCGGTGGCGGGCTCCTCCAGGCCCTGGACCTGGGCCATCTTCCGGTTCAGCCGCTCGGCCTCTCCCTCGTGACCCGCCTGGCGGTGGGCCAGCTGGGCGGCGCTGAACAGGCCCGCCCGCTCGGCCGCTTCTGCCACCTGGGTCCACTCGTCTTCGGCGATGGGCTCGTCCAGGATCTTCTTCGCCCGCATCAGCAGCGGCGTGTTGCCCGTCTCGATGGCCCGCCGCGCTGTCTGCCGCACCAGGTCCTTGGCCTCGGCCCTCTGGAAGAACTCCAACGCGTCGTCGTAGCGCTGGTGGTCCATGAACCGGCGCCCCATCTCCCGCAGCTCCTCGCGGGAGGTCTTCTCGCCGAACAGCACCTTGCGCTTGTGCCGGAAGCTCGGCAGTTCGTCATTGCCTGGCATGGAGCACTCGCCGTATCGGGAACAACAGGTGGAAGGTAACTCACTATGGCAAAGCCCCCGCCCAGTGTCAAGTGCGGCGGGCCGGCCGGGCGCCAACGGCGGCCCATGCCTGGACGGACGCCGCCGCAACGCAAGTGGCACGCAGTGGGAAACAGCCTTGACGCTGCGCGGTTCGCGCGCTATGACAGGGACTCGGGCTGGGCGGCGACGTGACAATGGGGGACGCGGGTCCCGGCTCCGGGCAGGATGGCAGTGGCTCTTCCTCGTGGGGCACGAAGGCACTGGAGAAAGGGGGTGAGCGCGGCAGAGAGAGGCTCCCCGCGAGCCGCTGTGTCCGGGAAGGTGCGCTTTGGGTCGCAGTCGCCGCTCCCGGCCGAGCAGCCTGTGCGAGAGGGCAGGAGGTGCGATGGGAACGGGAGGCCAGCCGTACCGGCAACTTGACGCTTTTCGGGCGAAAGGTGTTCGCAGCTAACGGAGGAGGAGGAGATGAATCGCAGTGAGGATCGTAACATCTGGAGAGTTGTGTTGGCCGCAGTGCTTCTGTGCGGCATGGTGGGGATGAACTCAGTGGCAGTGGCAGCCACGCCGTGGCTGCACGTCGAGGGCAACCAGGTCCAAGACCCCGACGGGAATCTCGTCTGCCTGCGTGGCGTCGCACTGTGCCCCAAGGAACACATATGGGAATGCCATCACTGTAACACCAAACCGTATAGCGAGATGGTCGCGTGGCAGGCTGACGCAGCAAAAGGCTGGTATTCGCGCGTCCTCCGGCTTCCTGTCACCCTGAGTAACGAACCGGATATACCGACGAGTTTCGCCGAGAACATCGACCCATGGGTGCAGCAGGCCATCAACCAGGATCAATATGTAATCGTCGATTATCACAAAATCGCCGACTATGATGCGGATGGAGATGGCGCCGGCGGGGTCACGCAGCAACAGCTAGTGGACTTCTGGACCTACGTTGCGCCCTACTACGCCGACGTGCCCAACGTCATCTTCGAGGTCTACAACGAGCCGATCAGCCCCGATGATTGGGACACCTGGAAGAGCTTCATCCAGCCGGTCGTGGATGAGATCCGCGCCGTTGCGCCCGATAACCTCATCTACGTCGGAAGCCCGTCCTGGAGCACGAGGGCCAATGGCGCTCTGACCAACCCGGTCACCGGCGGCAATATCGTTTACGTCTATCATCTCTACCCGAACCAGGGCGATGCCAGTGCGGCCAATCTCGATCCAAGGTTCGGAAACGCTGCTGACACGATCCCAATCGTCGTCAGCGAGTTCGGCTGGAACAAGAGTGGGCAGTACTCCGACAGCGTCACCAACGGTACGACATCGGGGTGGGGCAGTCCGTTGCGAGACTACCTGGACGCCCGGCCGTGGATCAGTTGGCAGAGCTGGATCTTCGACAACTTCTGGAAGCCTCAGTACTTCGACAACAACTGGAATCTGCTGGGCGGGGAGGATCAGGGTCAGTTCATGAAACAGTGGCTCTATGAGTTGCGAAACGACCATCAGCCAGGCGGCGGCGATACCACGCCTCCCGCCGCGCCGACGGGCCTGACCGCAACCGCCGTGAGCCCCAGCGGGATTGACCTGGACTGGGACGACAACACCGAGAACGACCTGGATAGCTACAACGTCTACCGCGAAGGTGCCCTGATCGCCGCGGACGTCGCCTCCAGCCAGTACGGCGACACGGGCCTCAGTCCCTCGACGCAGTACTGCTACACCGTGACGGCGGAGGACACCTCGCACAACGAGAGCGCCGAGTCTAACCAGGCATGCGCCACCACGCAGCAGGGCGACACCACACCTCCGGCGGCGCCGACGGGCCTCACCGCCGCCGCGGTCAGCTCCAGCCAGGTAGACCTGGACTGGGATGACAACACCGAGGGTGACCTGGACAGCTACAACGTCTACCGCGACACCGTCCAGATCGCCACGGACGTCACCACAAGCCAGTACAGCGACACCGGGCTGAGCCCGTCGACCCAGTACTGCTATACGGTGACGGCAGTGGATACGTCGGCTAACGAGTCCACCGAGTCCAACCAGGCATGTGCCACCACGGCGGCGGGCGGCACGACGATGCACGTCGACGGCATCGCCCACGGCGTGAAGCGAGGCAGGGTTTGGGGTTGGTGGGCCAGGATCACCGTAGTTGACGATGTCGGCGCGGTCGTCGAGGGTGCCACGGTGACCGGCACGTTCGACGGTTGGGATGACGACACACAGAGCAACGTGACCGAGACCAAGTCGGGCGTCACCGACAAGTTCGGGGAGGTCCAGCTTGAATCGGTCGTGGACAGCGGCACGTTCTGCGTGGACAACGTGACACACGCCACGCTGACGTATGACTCAAGCCAGAACGTGGTGACCTGCGTCAGCTTCTGACCGCGCCTCCAGGGCGTGAGAAGACAGCAAGAGCGGCCTCGGTCTCCCATCAGTGGGACCGGGGCCGCTTCACGTGCCAACGCGCGGCGGGAGCGAAGCCGGGGATCGGGGCTCCCAGGGCCTATCTTCCCCCGGCGGGGGAGGGCCTACGTTTTAGTCAAGAAGTCCTACGTTATTGCTATTTACAGGGCGGGCTCGGGCGGGTATAAGGGTGGCGCTGGTTCGGTACCGGTTTCGGGCTTCGGGCCGGGTCGGGCCGTACGACGAGCGCAGGTGACCGTCGCATCTGAGACGGTCTGCCCTGAGAGGCCGTGGGAATCGCGACAGCGGGGGGGGATACAGAGAGGGCAGCCATTGGGCGCCCAGCAGAGGGGGGCTGAGGCAATGCGCGCAGCCGCTCCTTTGCTGGCGCCTTTTCTTCTGCTCCCGCGTCAGTTCTCGGTTCCATCTGGGGGGACGTTGTGGACGCGAGACGGGCGGCGAAGGGGGTTGGGACGTTGTAGCAGTGGCGGTTCCCCAAGAGGAGCGGACCAATGGGCAAGCCGAACATGCACATTGGCGTCTGGCTGGGGGTGATGCTCCTTGCGCTCGTTGCGGTCGCGCCGACGCAGGCGCTGACGGTGACGGTGGACGAGAGCATCCAGTACCAGACCATAGATGGCTGGGGTACGTGCCTGTATCCCAACGAGCATTCGGACTCAGACAGTTGCTACCTTTGGAGCAGTTGGCGAACGGCTTACCGCGACGCGGGACACAACATCCTGCGTCTGAACGTGGAGCCGAACGTCCTGATGGCCGATGGGGGTAACCTGGGCGGCCCGTTTGTGGACCTGACCGGGGACCTGGCCTCCGATGCAGCCAAGTTCGACTTCGAGTTCAGCCGCTTCCGGTACTCCGACGATCTGGCCGTCTGGCTGGCCAACAACGCACTGGAACCGAGCCGGGTGAAGATCAACCCGTCGGTCTGGTCTCCGCCCCACTGGTCGAAGGCACCCACCGGGGGAACGGTCAGTGGGAGCAACACACCGGTCATCCTCTACTGCGACACGTGCGACACGGCGGGCGGCACGTGGGACGACGGCATCTACGGTTGGGACGCCTACCCTTACTGCGCCAACTACATGGCGGCGATGGTTTACGGCTTCGAGCAGCACTCGGGGGTGCCGGTCTACTCCCTGACCATCCAGAACGAGGCCGGCTATGAGCAGGCGTTCAACTCCTGCACCCTCTTCCACGAGGCGAAAGCGAGCGGCGGCGGCGGAACGACCACCAACTACAACGTCTACGCCAACGCCCTCAAAGCGGTCAAGGACAAGTTCGCCCAGCACAGCGAGTTGAACGATGTCCAGATCATGGGGCCGCACCATGCCAACCTGAATGAGAGCCCTTCCAACCCCTACGGCCTTCTCACCCAGGCCAGCGCGGTCCAGGCGGTTAAAAACCACTCCGACAGCTCCCTGATTGACTTCCTGGACATCTACACCCACAACTACAGCGCCCCGGCGGCCGAGCGGGCCGAGATGTTCGCGGGCCACTGGCAGGGCATAGACAACGTGG
>CAYFVS010000138.1:0-6188 GCA_964346565.1 uncultured candidatus Brocadiaceae bacterium
GTGCCGACTCCGGTCCCGCTGAAATCGCCCAGGTCGGCCAGCGGAATCCCCGAACTGGTGCTCAAACCCAGCCCTTGCATCTGGAAGAGCAAGTTGTTCTGGTAAGAGACGAAGTCGTCAAACCAGTATGCCAAAGGCACCCCGTCCGCAGTGTCCGTGTAAGGCGGCAGTATTGTATTGACAGTCAAGGCGCTCGCCTGCGGCGCGGGCATCCATAGCGCCGCCAACACGACCAGCGCCACCACGGGAGCTGTCCTGGAATGGTGCAGCCTTCGGCCTTTCATAGGCTCCCTCCCCGCCGACGGGGAAGGCCCCGGCCGGCGGCCCGCTGAAGTCACAAACATCCGCATACTAATGTAGCACATACCGTACCCTCGCGCGGACAAGGGCGGCGCATGGAATCCAGCACGGCCGAGGAAGGCGCCCAATGTCGTTTAGGGCAAGGAACTGCGTCCGCATTCCCGCGCCGTGGCGAATTCCCCCGCAGGCGTGTGTCGAGCAATCCCAACGCGGCGCGTAGGGCAAATCCGACACTTCGCTCCGGCCGCTCGCGTTCCGTCTGGTTCTGTCCAAGTCGTCGCCATCTTACCAACTGAGCAGTGTTCTCAAGTACCAATTGCGGGAGTGTGGGGCTACCACGCGTCGTCCTGTCGCCGTCGCCCGCAACCCCCGCACCGGGCGGGAGTATAGGTGGGTGCAGGAAGCAGATGAGTTCGCCAGATCGTCGGCGCACCCGGGAACGCCGCCCATGCAGCATGGCTCCGCCTGGCGCAAAGACGGGTTTGAAACGTCGGATAGAGAGCCCCCCTCTACTGCGGAAGCTGACCCGTCCCCAGTTTCATGGCACGGCTCCTGCTGGCAGCAGGCGCGTCCTTGCCAGGTCGGCTGGTAGGCCATGTTGGCGTATCAGCTCTCGACCGGTCCGAAAGACACTCAGAGCGCCTCCACGTCGTTTCGTTGACAGTTGAGGATCGCGCCCCGGGTGGCGCCGACGCCACCTCAGACCCACCAGCACGCTCAGCAGCATCACCACCGCCACCAGGATCATCATCCTTTCCATCCTGTCCGGTTCGGCCATCCAGAGCCTGTCCAGACCCAGGCGGCTCTTGGCGTCCCGGAACGATTCCTCTATCCACATGCGGCGGCGGTAGTGGCACACGGCTTCCTTCGGGTCCTGCAGGCTGGTGATAAGATACCACGGCTCCGGTGCCGGCTCGGCATGGCTGACCGCCAGGGCAACCTGGACTCGGCGGCTTTTCTGGTAGGCCGCCTGCGCAGACCACAGAAGCTTTCCAGCCTTGCGAGGGGCGTCATCCAGCAGGCCGGCGAACTGCTCGGTCTCGACCCATGTGTTGCCAGAGGCACGGATCACGAAGTCCACACCGCATGCCTTCAGCTTCTGGATCAGCCCCGCGCGGGCAAAGCCCCGATCGGCCACCAGCACCCACCTGCCTGCGGGCAGAATGCGGGCAAGCCAGTGTAGAAGCTTCGCCTCTATCTCGTTTCGGCTCTTGTCTTTAGGACTGAAATGCCCCTTCCAGACCACCCTCCACGCTATCGGCACCGCCCGCCCGGCGACGGCCACCTTGGCGGCCAGCATCTGGTAGTCGCCCAGATATGTCCAGTCCAGGGCGACCGTGGCGGTGGCGGAGCCTGAGAAGATCCACTCACACAGGCTGCCGCAGACCTTCCAGACCCGTATGCCCTCGTCTTTGGCGAAGCGCCAGGCGCGTTTTATGCGGTGGCGTACGGGGTGGCGTCGCGCATGGCGCGGCCGATGGGGGCCAGCCCCACCCGTCGGGCGTGCATCAGTCCGCAGCTGAGGTCGGCGATGGTTTTGCGCCGGCTCTTGCGCAGCTGGCCGAAATGCTCTCCAATAACCTTCCGGTACAGGCGCCTCTCGTGCATGGCGGTGCTCCCTAAAAGGGTTAAACGGACGTCACCACCATAGCCGGGAGGCGCCCCTTCGTACCAGTGAATCGCCTAACCCCCACCCCCGTAGCGACTTAGAGAAGTGGGTACGGGGCAGGACCCGAAGCGCTTGACACTGCCCTGCGCACGACATATACTTCCCAGCGGAGAGCCTTCGCGCGCGCCCCCGCCCCCATAACTCCGACGCAGTGAGGAGGCGTCACCGTGAGACGCACCGCGCGCGTACAGGCGTGCGCCCTGGTAGCGTTCGGGGTCGTTGTCTGTGTCGTGTTCTCATGCGCAGCGGCCGGGCCGCAACACTCGGAGCCCGGCCAGGGAGTGGAGCGAGCAGGCGCGCCTGCCGATCCCCGCGTCCTGGCGTACCTTGAGGTGCTGAACTCGGGCGAGCCCGGGACCATCCAAGCCTTCCTTGCAGAGCACTACGCGCCCTCTTTCCTACAGGCATTGCCTTCCTTCGTACACATCACCATACACACTGGCTTCTACTACGAGGCCGCTGGGCGGGGATACGAATTCCACGGCATGCGAGGCCCGGAGAACGGTGCGCTGAACGCGCTGGTGCGCAACAGGTTGACGGGCGCGTGGATGGAGCTCCGTCTGCCTGTCGCGGACGACGCGGCACAGCACATCAACGGCTTCCCGGAACTGGAGCCCACTGCCCCTCCGCCTGGAGTCGAGCGGCGCGGCAGGCTGACTGACGCCGAGATCGTCGAACGTCTCGAGGCGTGCATGGCCAAGCTCGCCGAGGATGATGCCTTCTCGGGTGCAGTCCTGGTCGCCAGGGACGAGCACACGCTGTTCGCACGGGCCTACGGTATGGCAAGCAAGTCCTATGCGGTGGCGAACCGGCTGGACACCAAGTTCAACATCGCCTCGCTGGGGAAGATGCTCACGGGCGTGGCCGTCGCCCAGTTGGTTGAACAGGGCAAGCTGTCTTTCGACGACCCGGTGAGCAGTTACCTGCCAACGGACTGGCTGCGGCCGGAAGTGAGCCAGCGAGTCCAGATCCGTCATCTTCTGACGCACACATCCGGGCTGGGTGACTACTTCAGGAGAATGCGCCAACAGCTCGACCCGATGGTCTTCCGGGGGCTGAGCGACTACAGGCCCCTGGTTGCGGACGCAACGCTCGCCTTTGAGCCCGGAAGCCGGTGGTCCTACAGCAACACGGGTTATCTGCTGCTGGGCGTGGTGATTGAGCAGGTGACAGGCCAGAGCTACTTCGAGTACCTGCGAGAGCACGTGTACCAGCCTGCGGGCATGATAAACACCGATGCCTACGAGAAGGACCGCCCCGTTCCCAATCGCGCGACCGGCTACATGAAGCTGTACACGGCGAACGGCGTGCAGTGGATGAGTAACCGCTACAGCCGCGCCATGAAGGGAGGCCCGTCAGGGGGGAGTTTCTCTACCGTCGAGGACCTGTGGAGGTTCGGCACGGCCCTGCGGACGCACAAGCTGCTCGGCGCCGAGTGCACCAGGGAAGTGCTATCGGCCAAGCCGGAACTCAGCTCACCCTTCTACGGCTACGGGTTCTTCATCGCGCGAACTGACGCCGGCCGCGTTGCACATCATAGCGGCGATGGCTCGGGCATTGAGGCGTGCTTCCGGATGTACCTCGACTCGGGGTATACAGCCGCTGTTCTGTCCAACTACAACAAGCCAGCCGCGAGCATCGTGGACAGGGTGGCACACCAACTGATCGCTTGCCGTTGACTCAGCCGCGGGGTGGCTGCTGACGGTGATGCCGCTGCCATGGTTCCTGGGAGACTTCCTGGGCTGCACCTTCTTTGGGATCCTGATTCTGGTGCTGTCGCGACGTGCCGCTTCGAGACCGCGAGTCGCAGAGCGCGCACCCACGGCAGAGACGGACGTGTAACACGCCGCCGGTCCCCCCGTGCCGATTGCCCTGTGCCTTCCCCTAAGTGCGTACGCGCTGGGCAAGGGGACGTTACTGTCGCTGGTGGCGACCAGTGAGACTGGCCGAAGCCTTCGTGTGCGCACAGCGTCACGAACGTGTTGCGCATGGTCGAATGGGACGCGACCTTTCGCGGCCGGTTCATCGTGGGGCTGGTGCGACCCGCAGGATGTGGGAGTAGCTTGCAGAGCGCTGCGTTCGGGGTGCAGGCGCCACCGCGGCGGGGCACATCTTGGCCGACCTTCGGCAAGACGGATGCCGCTGCCCTGGCCGACGTCCTGCGGTGTGCTACCGGCGGTTGTCGCCCCGCAGGGCCACGCCCCTGGCCTGCAGCAGAATGCCTTCGGCCCGGAGGAGATTGGCGACGGCGGTGGCGTAGTCGGTCCGGGCGCGTACCTCGTCACGCTCCGCCACAGCGACAGATTCCTGCGCGTTGAGCACGTCGAGGCTGTTTGACCGGCCGAGGCTGAAGCTCTTCTCCTCTGCCTGCAGCAGTTTCTCGGCCAGCTCGCGGGCGCGCCGGGCGCTCTCGAGCCTGCCGTCCGCTGCCCGGAGGTCCGAGAGCGCGTCGGCGACCTCGCGAGTGATCGTCTCCTCCACGGCTGCGAGCCGTGCTCCCGCTATGTCTCGTTCGAGGCCGGCGATCCGGTAGTCGGACGTCGCGGCACGGTTGGGGAAGGGCCACTCGAACCGCAGGCCGAAGAGCCAGCTCCCGTGGTCCCCATCGTCGAGGACATCGGTGCTGGAGCTGAACTCCTCGCCGAGGCCGGCGAAGTCGTATTCGCCGAACACCTCCAGGCTGGGCAGTCTCTGGTTGGCGGCGAACTGCTGCTGCAGGTCCGCGTTGCCGATCCGCAGCAGTGCCTGGCGGTACTCGGGGCGATTCTCGAGCGCCACCTTCAGCGCCTCCGGGAGCGTCAGGGCAAGAGGAGCAGCGGCCGGGTCGTCAACCAGCTCGAACTCGGCGCCACTCTGCTCCGCGTCCGCCACGCCCAGCAGCCGCAGCAGCCTGTGCCGGAGCCGCTGGAGCTGGTTCTGTGCCTGGTGGATGCTCACGCGCTGCCGCGCCGCGCTTGACTGTGCGCGCGTTATGTCCAGCGGAGGACTGGTCCCCACCTCGGCGTAGGCCTCGGCCTGCTCTACGAGCCGCTCGGCGCGCTTGAGTTGCTGCCGCCGGACGGCCAGATCTCGGTGGGCGAAGTACAGGTCCCAGTATGCGCTCTCGACCTCGAACAGCGTCTCCATCACCTGGTTGCGGAGACCTTCGGTAGAGATGCGCCAGTTGTTCTGTGCCACGACGATATCAGTGCGGTTCACGCCCACCCCGAAGTCCCTCAGGAGGTCCTGGCTGAGCGAGACGGTCACGGCCGTATCGTAGGAAGGGTTGAGCGCGGAGCCGTTGTCGGTGTCCCGCAAGTAGTCCGTGCTGGCGGCGAGTTCCACGTTAGTGCCGGTGATGAAGCGCTTGCGCACACCAGTTCGCGCCGAGCCCTCCGCGAAGTCGTTGCGGTCCAGCGGCACGTCAGCCACAGGGCTGTTGTCCCTGCCGCGGGTAGCCTCACCGAAGAGGGTGGCGTCGAACTGGCCCTTGGCCCTGGATATGCGGTATTCGTCAGCGTCAGCGGTCAGCGAGCTGACGCGGATGTCCTTGTTGGCTTCGAGGGCGAGCAGCAGGGCCGTGCGCAGGCCGAGCTGTTGCGGCACGCGGGTCGGGTCTCCGGGCTCCGTGGCGGTCATGGAGGCGTCGGGTGGCTCGCCGTGGTACGGGGCAGACGCACCCGCCAGTGCGGTGTGCGGCGCCCCGGTTGCCGGGGTGCCTGGCGCCTCGAGGCGCCAGCCTGCCTGCCTCGGACCTGCGCAGGAGACGCAAAGCCAACATGCCGTCACGGTCAGGAGAGCGCCGAGCCTGGTCCTTGCAGCCATGCATTTGCCTCCTTACTCCAACTGCCTTCTGTCGCACTTGTCCGCACTGCTCGATTCGTCACGGGCCATAGGCCGTCCCGCTGACTACTCCCTCCGCACGGCCTCGGCCGGGTCAATGCCGCCGGCCTGCCAGGCGGGGAATATCCCGAACACGAGGCCCACCATGGTGCTGACGCACAGCGCCACCAGCACGAAGCCGGGCACGACCAAAACGCGCCAGCCGGTGTAGAGCGCGATGCCGCGAATGAGCCCCCACCCGGCGACGAGGCCGAGAATCCCTCCCAGGCTGCTCACGCAGACGGACTCCATCATGAAGTGCAGAAGGACGTCCCTGCGGCTGGCGCCGACGGCCCGACGGATACCTATCTCGCGCGTGCGCTCCTTGACCCCGGCGAGCATGATGTTCATGATGCCG
>CAYFVS010000139.1:0-1545 GCA_964346565.1 uncultured candidatus Brocadiaceae bacterium
ACTGGCCGGCGAAGACCCCGACCAGGAGACCGACTTCCAGCCGGAGCGGGCCCGCTCCGACATAACGGCCGGCAAGATGCTGCTGACCCTTGCCAGCGAGGGCGTGTCCGAGGCCGGCCCGGTACAGATGGACTACGCGGACGCCGTCCGGGAGGTTAAGCGCGGCGCCACCGAGGCAATCCTGCGCGAGCAGATTCCCCCCGCCTACCACGATGTCGTTCGCAGCTACTTCGACCGCCTCGAGGAGCCCCGTGCAGCGCAACCTTAGACGCACGCTGTTGATCGGATTCGCCGTTCCCTTTCTGGCTGTCGCTCTGCTGCTGGTGGTCCACCTGGCGCTGTGGCGGGGCGGCTCCGAGCCGCTGGTAGTTTATTGCGCCCACGATTCGGTCTATTCGGAGGCCGTCCTGGAGGATTTCGAGCGGCGCACCGGCATCCGCGTCGCCCCCCGGTTCGACGCCGAGGCCACCAAGTCCCTCGGCCTGGTCGAGCTTCTGCTGCGGGAGAGGGACCGGCCGCGGGCCGACGTGTTCTGGAACAACGAGCTGCTCGGCACGCTGCGGCTGGAGGAGGAGGGCCTCCTGGTCCCCTTCAAGGGCAGCGGCTGGGAGCGCATTCCGGCGGTGTTCACCGACCCGGAGGGCCGCTGGGCGGGCTTCGGCGCGCGCCTCAGGGTCTGGATCGTCAACACCGAGGCGATGCAACCCACGCAGGAAGCCGTGGCTGAGGCCCTGGAAGGCGACCTGTCGCGGGTCACCCTTGCCAAGCCCCTCTACGGCACTACCCGCACCCAGTACACCGTCCTGTGGCACCGCTGGGGCCCCGAGAGGCTGAAGGAGTGGCACCACCAGTGGCGCCGCCGCGGCGTGCGAGAGGTCATGGGCAACGCGCAGGTGAAGGACCTGGTCGCCTCAGGCGTCTGCGACCTGGGCCTGACCGACACGGACGACTTCTTCCTGGCCAAGGACGCCGGCGAGCCGGTCGAGGCCGTGCCGGTCCGACTGGAGGACGGCTCCGTCATCTGCATCCCGAACACCGTCTGCATGATCCGCGGCACCGACCGCCCCGAGGCCGCCCGGCGACTGGTGGACTACCTGTTGTCCGAGCAGTGCGAGGTCTGGCTGGCCAACGCGCGCAGCCGGCAGGTGCCGCTCGGGCCGGTCCCTGAGGGCTCGATTCCCCCCGAAGTGCAGGAGCTGAAGCGCTGGGCCCGGGACGGAGTGTCCCTGACAGATCTGGGCAGGGCGCGCATCGAGTGCCTGGCGTGGCTGAAGGAGGCATACCTGGAGTGAACCTGGCCCCCCAGTGCGGCTGGGCGCTGCTGCGCGCCCTGGCGGCGGGGGTGCTGTGCGTGCTTCTGGGCCAGCGGGCCCGGGCGGGCATCGTGCGCTGCGGGCCGACCGCTCGCCGCGTCGGGTGGATCCTTCTCCTGCTCCCCTTCCTGGTGCCGTCGCTGCTTGTCGGTTACGGCGACTCGCACTTCTCGCTGTCGCTGGTGCACCATCCGGTCGGGAACGAGCTGTTGTACCTGGCCCTGGTGGTGTT
>CAYFVS010000140.1:0-1508 GCA_964346565.1 uncultured candidatus Brocadiaceae bacterium
GCGACCATCGTCCCTGCGCTTGACCTCGTAGATGACCGTGCGCGCGCCGACGCCGAGCTCGTCCCCCAGCCAGTAGCCCTGCAAGACGTCCTGCGGCCGCAGATGGTTGTCCTTCGCCATGATGCTCTCCGGCAATGCCCCACGACAGCCCGTGTATGATATCCGCGGGCGGTTTGGGGCGCAAACGGCGCGCCAGTCCCCTTGCGCCCCCACAACTATGGTGTACACTGTCAGTTCCACCGGCGCCGCAGGAGGGAGGGAAATGCCGACACCAAGCGAGGATCGTATCCGTGCACGGTACCGGGCTCTCGGCGAGGACCTGGCCGACAGGGGCATCGAGGTAGAGCGGGTCAAAGGAAGGCTGAAGGCGTTCGAGGTCGAGGTGCCTTCGTGGGTCTTCGGCGAGTTCGGCGGCGGGCGCTTCGGCGACTACATGCCTCCCGGGCCGGCCCCCGACCTGCGCTCGAAGCTGCGTGACGCCGCCAAAGTGCATGAGCTGACCGGGGCCGCGCCGCGGGTGGCCATTCACGTCGGCTGGGACAAGCCGCAGGAAGTGGCCTTCGAAGACGTCGAGCCGGAGATGTTCGCCGAGCCACGCGAGTTCGCCCGCGAGCTGGGGATTGACTTCGGCGCTGTGAACCCGACGCTCTTCCTGACCGGCACGCACCACGGCAGCCTCAGCAGCCCCCTGCCGGAGGTGCGCCGCCGGATGATCGAGCACTGCAAGGTGAGCTGTCGCATCGCCCACGAGCACGCCCATGGGCTGGTCACCTACTGGCTGCCGGACGGCACCAACTACCCGGGCCAGCGCGACCTGTGGCGGCAGGAGGACATGATCCGGGAGGCGCTGGAGGAGATATACCGCGACGCGCCCGAGGACGTGCTGCACCTGATTGAGTACAAGCTGTTCGAGCCGGGCACCTACTCGACGGCCATTCCGGACGCCGGGACGGCCACCCAGATAGCCGATAGACTGGGCGAGCGGGCGGGCGTGCTGGTGGACATGGGGCACCATGCCTTCGGCGTGAACGTGGCGCAGATCGTGGCGCGGCTGATCGGCACGGGGCGCCGGGGTGGGTTCCACTTCAACACGCGCTACGCCGCCGACGACGACCACGCCGTCGAGCCGAACATCAGCATGTTCGAGATCTTCTGTGAGCTGGTCAGGGGCGGGGTGGTCTGCGCGGAGGACCCGGCGCGCAACTGGGCCTACATGATTGACCAGTGCTCCTCGCTGGAAAACCGGGTCCGGGCTGTGCTGCACAGCATTGACTCGCTGCAGGTCTCGCTGCTGAAGGCACTGGTGGTGGACCGAGCCCGACTGCTCCGGCTGCAGGAGAAGCAGGAGATCCTGCCGGCGAACCGGACGTTGCTGGAGGCGTTCCTGACCGACGTCCGCCCGATCCTGTGGATGGCCCGGCTGGAGGAGGGTCTGCCGCCTGACCCGGTGGAGGCCTACGACGCGAGCGGCTATCAGCAGCGCGTCGAGGCAGAACGCGACTGAAGCC
>CAYFVS010000141.1:0-1737 GCA_964346565.1 uncultured candidatus Brocadiaceae bacterium
AACACCTTCATGTCGCCCTATCTGCAGCGTCCCCTGGAGTGCGGAGCGGACATCGTCATCCACAGCGCCACGAAGTTCCTCGGAGGCCACAGCGACCTGATCGCCGGGCTGGCCGTGACCAGGGACGAGGCGCTGGCGAGGCGCATCCAGCGGATCCAGAACGCCGTGGGCGCGGTGCCCTCGCCATTCGACTGCTGGCTGCTGATCCGGGGCATGAAGACCCTGGGCGTGCGCATCGAGCGCGGGCAGCGGACGGCCGCCGAGATCGCACGGTGGCTGTCCGGGAGGCCGGAGGTGGAAAACGTCCTCTACCCCGCCGCCGACGGCTTCGAGCGGGCGGACGTGCACACGGGGCAATCCGACGGTCCTGGGGCCGTGCTCTCCTTCACCGTCAGGGACGGCGTGTCAGGCAGGGCGCTGGTCGAGAACGTCGCCATCTGGACGCTGGCGGTCAGCCTGGGGGCTGTGGAGAGCATCATCACCCTCTGCTCGAAGATGACCCATCTGCCCTATCCGCGGGAGGAACTGGCGCGCCTGGGCATCACCGACAATCTGGTGCGGCTGTCGGTCGGTCTGGAGGATCCCGCCGACCTGATCGCAGACCTCGAAGCGGCCCTTCGAGAGGCGGCCGGAGGAGCCGAGAATGGGTAGGGCCAGAATCGGCAGCACCCAATGCGTCCACGCCGGCGCGGAGCGGTGGGATACTTCCAGCTCCGTGGTGACGCCCCTTGTGCGCAGCGCCCCGTTCCAGTTCGAGTCAACCGCGGCCCTCGTGGACTACCTGGAAGGCAAGACGACCCGCCGGCAGCCCGAGTACGGCCGGATGGGCAACCCTACGGTGGCCTCGGTCGAGAGCAGGATCGCCGCTCTCGAGGGCGCGGAGCGGGCGCAGCTATTCGCCAGCGGGATGGCCGCAGTCACCACCTTGATGCTCCATGTGCTGGAGAGCGGCGACCACGTGATCCTGACCCGTGACTGCTACAAGCGGACGCGCGACTTCTGCGCCCAGTCCCTGGCGAAGTTCGGCGTGGATGCGACCGTGGTGGACGTCTGCGTGGAGGAGGTGGAGCGGGCCGTCCGGCCCGAGACCCGCCTCATCTTCACCGAGACGCCCACCAATCCGAACCTGTACGTGCTGGACGTGGAGCGGCTCGCGCGGCTGGGCCGGAGCAGGGACATCGTCACCGTGGTGGACAGCACCTTCGCCACGCCCGTGAACCTGCGCCCGCTGGAGCACGGGGTGGACCTCGTGCTACATTCGGCTACCAAGTACCTCGGCGGCCACAACGACCTGATCGCCGGCGTACTGGCCGGAAGGGAGGAGGTGGTCCAGCCCATCTCGGACCTGCTCATGACGATGGGCGGCATATGTGATCCGGACACGGCTTTCCTCCTGGAGAGGGGCCTAAAGACCCTCGCACTGCGGGTCGGGAAGCAGAACGAGAATGGGCAGGCCGTCGCGGAGTTCCTCGAGTCCCACCCCGGGGTCAGCAGCGTGCTGTACCCCGGTCTCCTGTCACACCCCCACCACGAGCTGGCGCGCCGCCTGCTGGAGGGGTTCGGAGGGGTGGTCACTTTCCAGGTGGACGCCGATTTCGCCGGCACGGCCGGGTTCGTGGACGCGCTGGAGATACCCACGATCGCGCCCAGCCTGGGCGGGGCCGAGTCCCTGGTGGAGCAGTGCGCCATCATGGGCTATTGGGACCTGCCGCCGGAAGAGCGCCGCAGGTGGGGGAT
>CAYFVS010000142.1:0-1893 GCA_964346565.1 uncultured candidatus Brocadiaceae bacterium
GCCAGCAGGCCCAGCCCGAACCAGGCCGCATACCAACCCAACCCGGCCAGCGTCTCGCCTGGTACTGACAGGTGTGCCAGCCATCCCACGAACCTATGGATCCCCCGCCTCCACGTGACCCACCTGGCATAGTCCCGCCAGCGATGGGCAGACTTGAGCTGGGGCTCCCACCTGGCGCGGGCCCGCCGGTCCATCTGCTCGGCGAAGGCCCTGCCAGCATACCAGGTCTGCCAGCGGACTTCCTCGGCGGAATACCAGTCGGGCACGACGCCCGACAACTTCGCCGCCTCGGCCAGCGTCTCCAGGTCGGCCTCGGTCGCCTTCGCTTCCAGCTCCGCCGCTGGAAGTCCGACCTGTCCCAGTTCGACCGCCTCGCCGGGGCTCAAAGCCCCGTCCTCGTCCCTGTCGAACTCCCGTCTGAGCGCCTGCTGCAGCCGCCCGGCCTCTCGGGCCAGGTAGAAGCGCTCGCGGTAGTGACGAATGGTCGGCTGCGAGGAGAGCATGATGCCGTCGCAGACGTCTCGGACGAGTGAAACGATGACCGGCCGGCCCGTCAGGTGAGTATAGACCGGGTAGGCAAAGACAACCAACAGGATCAGCACACGCACCGGCCAGCGCCGCTTCCGCCACCGTTTGAACCCCCGCCACGCGGCGCGCAGCCCGCCGGCCTCCTCGCCCGATGTGCCCTCTGTTCGAGCCGAATCGTCCATGTTCCCCCCGCCCGACGAAGGAAACAACTGCTCAGGGCGCCACCATTATAGCACATCGAGGGGGCGGTGTGTATCAGGGGTGGGCGATTCCCTTCAGCGCAGGATGGTCGAGGTGGGATGCCACGTCCCGCCAGGCCTCACGCGCACCGTCAGGCTCCAGGTCGGGGACGAAGCCGAAGTCCAGGTAGAGCTTGATGGCGGCCAGCCGCCCGGTCGAGGTGGCCAGCCAGGCGCGCTCGTGCCATTCGGCCAGCCGCTCCATGGCATGGCTGAGCGCGGCCCTGCCGAGCCCCCGGCCCTGATACGCCGGGCGCACGGCGAACCAGTGGATGCGCCCGTAATCCTGCCCCTTGAAGTCGCGCGAGTACCACGCGCTGATGGTCCCCAGCGCCACGCCGTCAGCGTCCACCAGCAAGAAGCAGCGCCACCGCATCGCCTCCAGGTCGTCGCCGAACTCGTCCATGAACAGCTCGTCGTCTATGTCCTCAATGAACTGCTCGGCGTCGCGCTGGATGTCCGTCCAGAGCCCAATCTCCTCCGGCCGCATGGCGCGCATCGAGAAACCGTCCGGCAGGGGGGTAGGGGGGATGTCGCGCATGTGGGGGCGGATCATCTGCACGGGCCACCCGCCGGGCGGGCGCTGGTCGGCGCGGCCCCCGCTGCGGACCGCGATGCCCTGGCGCCTGCGGAAGATGCGGGCCACCCACTCGGCAGCCTGAAGCGGCCGCCGCTCGCGCGTGACCACTCCGAACGGGCTGGTCGTGAGGCAGCGGATGAACGGCTCCTCCGGCCAGGGATGGTCAGCATAGCACCAGATGGTTGCGCCGCAGACGTAGGGCGCGTCCATGCCCGCGAACTGCGCCTCGATGGCGCGGACCTGGACATCCTCTCCCATCGCACAGCCGAAGACGCCCTCCAGCGATGGGTGGCCGAACTCGGTGACCAGGATAGGCTTGTCCGGGAACGCGCCGTGCACCTTCTCCAGCGCGCTCCGCCAGGTCTGGTCGGCCCGCTGGATGGCCTCGTCCACCTCCCCGCCCCCTCGGCCGAACCAGGTGGGATAGGCGTTCACGCAGATCACGTCGTCCTCTTCGAACGGGGTGACCTGCTGCCACTGGTCGGAGACGTGGACAGCCGGGCGGGTGGGGTCGAGCTGCTTCGCCAGCCGGATTAGCTCCCGGTT
>CAYFVS010000143.1:0-18538 GCA_964346565.1 uncultured candidatus Brocadiaceae bacterium
GAGAACGGGGGCGGTGCGGTCTGTCAGCTCTCCTGGTCCAGCGCGAGCCAGGCCGAGCAGATCATCCCGCAGTCGCAGCTCTACTCGAGCGGCGGTCCCGACACCACGCCTCCGGCGGCCCCGACGGGCCTTAGCGCGACGGCCGTCAGTTCCAGCCAGATAGACCTGGACTGGGCCGACAACACCGAGCCGGATCTGGACAGCTACAACGTTTACCGGGGCGGTTCCCAGATCGCCACGGGCGTCACGGTGAGCAACTACAGCGACACGGGTCTTTCGCCCGAGACGCAGTACTGCTACACGGTGACGGCGGTGGACACGAGCTCCAACGAGTCGTCGGAGTCCACGCAGGACTGCACGACGACGCAGTCCACCGGCCTGCCCTCACCGTGGCAGAGCCAGGACGTCGGTTCGCCTGACGTCGCCGGCTCTGCTTCTCACGACAGTGGCACGTTCACGGTGGAGGGGGATGGCTCGGACATCTCCGGCACCAGCGACGCGTTCCACTACGTGTACCAGTCGTGCAGCGGCGATGCCGAGATAGTCGCCCGCGTGGTCAGCCTGGGTCCGATCACGCAGGATTGGGCCAAGGCTGGCGTGATGTTCCGTGAGAGCCTGACCGCAGATTCGCCCTACGCGCTGGGCAACTACACGACGAACGTCGCCGACTCGGTGCACTCGTGGACGATCCTGCACCGCGACACGACGGGCGGAGGCAGCACCCAGACCGTCTGGGGCACGGACCAGGTTCCGCCGTACTGGCTACGAGTGGTCCGGAGCGGCAACGACTTCAGTTGCTACGTGTCCTCGAACGGCTCGTCATGGACGCTGGTAGATACCGTGACGATCTCGATGGCTACGGACATCTACGTGGGTCTGGCCGTGACGAGTCACGACGCGGGCAACCTGACGACGGGCGTGTTGGACAACGTCTCGGTGACTCCGTAGCGAGTGCCGGGTCTGTCATCAGAGGCAGCCCTGTCCGCCGCCCGGGCGGGGCTGCCCGTACGCTTCGCTGTCTGCTTCCCGGGTCTCACAGGGGAGCAGGACGCGGCGCGGCGGCGAGTGGGCGCTTCAGGGCGCCCACTCGTCCCGTCGCACCTGCGAAGGCCCTCCGAGTGACTTCGCACGGACTCAGCCCAGCAGCAGAGGGCGGTGCGCATCGGGGTCCCACAGGTCGGTGCGGCGCTGGGCGAGGAAGTCGCCCTTCGCGTTCGCCCGGTCCAGCCCGGCGTGCATTGGAGCACGCGGCCCGCGCGCCGGATCGGCGTTTGCGGCTTGCCCCGCGCCTCTCGGGGGCGGACCACGAAGGGCCTGCCCGATGCCGCCGCTCGCCGGCCACCGTGCCGCCCGGCATGGTTCTTGAAGGAAGGATGGGGGTAGCCTATAATGATATAGGGCCACAATCTGTGAACCTGCGGAGATCGCCTGTATGCCGACGAGGAAGACAATCGGCCAGCTCCTACTGGGCAAAGGTCTGGTCGAGAAGGAACAAGTCCAGCGCGCCCTGGAATACCAGCAGCGCTCCAGCGATAGCCTGAGGCTGGGGGAAATCCTGGTCAAGTTCGGTTATGTGACCGAGAAGGACGTATTGGGCTGTTTGGGCGAGCAGTTTGACGTGCCGGTGGCGGACCTGGAGGAGGTGCGCCCCCAGGTGGACGCTGTCGAAGCCGTCCCCCGAAGCACCGCCCAAATGCACAACATCCTGCCCCTGGAGCTGTCCGACAACACGCTGAGGGTGGCCATCAGCGACCTGGACCTGTGCGCGATGGACAACCTGAAGTTCATCCTGAACGTGGACGTTAAGCCTGTGCTCGCCACCGAGGAGGAGATAGCCGAGGCCATTGACCGGTACTACGGCGGCGAGGAAGAGACGGTGGACAACATGCTGCGCGAGTTCACCGAGGGCGCTTTTGCCGAGGGGGGGGCCGAGGGCGAGGAAGAGGAGGAGGAACAGGGCGGCGCGCCCGTGGTGCGGCTGGTCAGCCTGATAGTCAGCGACGCCGTCCAGGCGCGTGCCAGCGACATCCACGTTGAGCCGCTGGCCGACCGGCTGCGGATACGCTACCGGGTGGACGGCGTCTGCCACGAAGTGCAGTCCCCGCCTAAGGGCCTGCAGAACCCCATAATCGCCCGCCTGAAGCTGATGGCGGGGATGAACCTGGCCGAGAAACGCCGGCCCCAGGACGGCCGTATCCCCATCACCGTCCAGGGCAGGCCGCTTGACCTGCGCGTCAGCGACATACCCACCACCGACGGCGAGAGCATCGTGATGCGCATCCTTGACAAGGAATCCGCCAAGGTGGGCCTGGCTGAGCTGGGCTTCCACACTTCGGACCTGGAGCATTTCCAGCGGATCATCCGGCGCCCAAGCGGCATCTTCCTGGTCACCGGCCCTACCGGAAGCGGCAAGACGACCACCCTGTACAGCGCCCTGAACGAGCTGAACAGGCCGGATACGAAGATCATCACCGCCGAAGACCCGATTGAGTACACCTTCCCGGGCATCAACCAGTCAGAGGTGCGCAGCGAGATCAACCGGAGCTTCCCCATCATCCTGCGGGCCATGCTGCGTCAGGCGCCGGAGATCATCCTCGTGGGAGAGATCCGCGACGAGGAGACCGCCGAGATCGCCATCCGTGCCGCGCTGACCGGCCACCTTGTGTTCAGCACGCTGCACACCAACGACGCTCCCAGCGCCATCCCCCGGTTGATTGACATGGGCGTGCCTCCCTACATGGTGGCCTCCTCGGTGCAGGCCATCATGGCCCAGCGCCTGGTGCGGACGATCTGCCCCAACTGCAAGGAGCCCTATGACGTGCCGGAGGGCCAGTTGCGCGGGGTCGGCCTGAGCAGGGCGGAGGTGGAAGGCATCACCTTCTACCACGGGGCCGGCTGCAACCGGTGCAACAACAGCGGCTGCTACGGGCGGGTCGGCATCTTCGAGCTGATGGAGATGAACGACGATCTGCGGATCCTGACCTTCGGCAAGGCGCCCACGGGCGAGATCCGTGAGAAAGCGCGCTCCTACGGCATGCTCACCCTCCGGGAGGACGGCCTGCGCAAAGCCATCCAGGGCAAGACCACCGTGCAGGAAGTCATCCGCGTCGCCGGGGCGGCCCAGGAGGCGGAATGAGGTGGGCTGAGTCGGCACTTCCCAGCGGGAAGCAGTCATGATCCAGGTAGAAAAGGTGCTCGGGGCGGCCATCCGCCAGAACGCCGAAGACGTCATCTTCACAGTCAATCGGCCGCCCATGCTGCGCATCTACGGTGAGCTGGAATCCCTGCCCACCGAGACGCTGCAGGCGGAGGACACGGTCGCCCTGATGAAGAGCATCACCCCCGAGCGCTACCAGCAGGAGCTGCAGGAGGAGGGCTCGACCGACTTCGCCTTCGAGTTCGAGGACAGGGCTCGGTTCCGCGTGGCCGCGTTCCGCCAGCAGGGGCAGGTTTGCCTGGTGTTGCGGCTGATCCCGTCCAAGATCCGCAGCTTCGGCGAGCTGGGACTGGGCGCCCACATCCAGGAGCTGCTCTACCGCCCGCGGGGACTGATGCTTGTCACGGGGCCGACCGGCTGCGGCAAGACGACGACGCTGGCTACTCTGGTTGACCACATCAACCGCACCCGCAAGGTCCACATCCTGACCATCGAGGACCCGATCGAGTACCGCCACCCCCACCGGGAAGCCATCGTCAGCCACCGGGCGGTGGGCCTGGACGTACCTTCCTTCAGCGTGGCGCTGCGTCGGGCGCTGCGCGAGGCGCCGGACGTGATCCTGGTGGGGGAGATGCGCGACCTGGAGAGCACGCGCCTGGCGCTGATGGCGGCCGAGACGGGGCACCTGGTGCTGAGCACGGTCCACACCCAGAGCGCGCAGACCACGGTCGAGAGAATCATCGAGGAGTTCCCTGCCGGCGAACAGGCCCAGGTACGCATTCAACTGGCCAACAGCCTGCTGGCCGTGCTGAGCCAGACGCTGGTGCCGCGGATCGAAGGCGGCCTGGTGGCCTGCTTCGAGATACTGCTGATGACACCGGCAATCCGCCACCTGATCCGCGACAACAAGACCTTCCGCATTGATTCGGCCATGCAGACCGGGCGCGAGCGGGGCATGCAACTGCTGGACGACCACTTGCTGCAGCGCTACCGGCAGGGCACAATCTCCCGCACCGACGTGATGACGCGCTGCCGCTACCCCGAGGACGTGAGCAAGGCCCTCCAGGAGATGGAGACGGCCGCGCAGTAGTCCCTCCACAGGGGGAACATCATGGCACAGGACACCGAAACACGACACAAGCTGCTGGGCCGTGTGCTGAAAGACATGGGCCTGGTCAGCGAGGGCCAGATACAGGAAGGCCTCGCCATGCAGAAGGAGTCCGGCGGGGCCATCGGCGAGATACTGGTCCGGCGCAAGTACGTCAGCCGCGAGGCGCTGACCCTCGCGCTGGCCACGCAGGCCGGCATGGAGGTGGTGGAGCTGGAGGGCATGGAGATCCCCGAGGACGTCCTCGAGCACATATCTCCCTCCATCGCCCAGGTATATCGCGTGGTGCCGGTCCGCTACCGCAATGGCGTGCTGACCGTCGCCCTTGCCAACCCCACGCATCTGAAGACGCTGGACGACTTGCGGTTCCTGATAAACTGCGAGGTCCGGGGCGCCGTCGCCACCGAGGAGGCCATCGATGCGGCCATACAGGAGTACTACAGCGCCGCCGAGGACATAGAGGACGTGCTTGCCGAGATGAGCGAAGCCACCCGGGAGATGGCCGAGCACATGCCCCAGGAGGTCAGCCAGTCCATTGACCTGGAAAGCATCGAGGAGATGGCCAGCAGCGCCCCCGTGCGCCGACTGCTGAACCTGATCCTGCTGACCGCCATCCAGGACCGGGCCAGCGACATCCACTTCGAGCCGTTCGAGGACGAGTTCAAGGTCCGCTACCGGGTGGACGGGGTGCTCTACGAGATGGTGCCGCCCCCCCAGCATCTTCACCTGGCCCTCACCAGCCGCATCAAGGTCATGACCCAGACGATGAATATCGCCGAACGGCGGATGCCCCAGGACGGGCGTATCGAGCTGAACATCGCCGGCAATCCCATTGACCTGCGCGTCTCAACTCTGCCCACCATGTTCGGGGAGAGCGTGGTGCTCCGGGTGCTGGACCGGCGGATGGTTGCCCTGGACATCAACGAGCTTGGCCTGCGCCGGGCCGACATGGACGAGCTGATGGACCTGATGCGCCGCCCCCACGGGATCATCCTCTGCACCGGCCCCACCGGCTGCGGCAAGACCACCACCCTGTATGCCGCCCTCCGCGAGCTGAACGATATCGGTGTCAAGATCCTCACCGTCGAAGACCCCGTCGAGTACGACATCGAGGGCATCATGCAGATGCAGGCCCGCGAGGAGATAGACGTCGGCTTCGCGAACGCCATGCGCCACTTCCTGCGCCAGGACCCGGACATCATCCTGGTGGGCGAGATCCGCGATAAGGAGACCGGTCAGATGGCCATCCAGGCGTCTCTGACCGGCCACGTTGTGTTCAGCACCGTCCACACCAACGACGCCTCGACCGCCATCACCCGTCTGATTGACCTGGGGCTGGAGCCCTACCTGATCAATGCCACCCTGGAGGGCGTGGTGGCGCAGCGGCTGGTGCGCCGCATCTGCAGCCACTGCAAGGAGGAGTACGAGCCCACCCCCGACGCCATCATGTCCCTCGGGCTGCGGCCGGAGGACGTGGAGGGCAAGAAGTTCTACCGCGGCCGGGGCTGCGACCGCTGCAACCAGATCGGCTACTACGGGCGCATGGGGCTGTTCGAGATCCTGATCATCAACGACGAGCTGCGGGAGATGATGATGCAGGGCGCCTCCACCCAGGAACTGCGCACAGCCGCCCGCAAGCTCGGCTGCCGCTCGCTGCGCCAGACCGGGCTCCTGGCCGTCTACGACGGCCTGACCACCCTCGAAGAGGTCAGCCGGGTTACCCTGGCCGAGTAGGCCCCGGCGTGTCGCCGCCGGTATCAAGGGCGTTCGGTTCTTCCCGCGAAACGAGCGGGGCGGTCGGTTTCCCCGCGGCAACGTCTCCTGTCGGACGGTGCGCCACGTTCGCCCGGCGTCTTCTGGGGCGGCCGCGTCCCCACAGAACCCAGCTCCGCTGCCGGACGCCAGCCTGCGGGGCGGCCATCGCTTCCGGCTTCTGAGGCCCGACGGCGAAAACGGGCTTGACACGCCGGCCTGCCGGGCCGATAATGAAGATAAAGGCGGGTTGACAGGTTCTGGTAGGGAAGCGAAAAGTCTTGAAAGCCAAGTGTCCGGTGCCTGAGGCCCTCTACGGGCCGTTCGGGAAGGAGGGTAGGCGAGATGGCAGTGTTCGAGTATGAGGCGATGAACGCCGAGGGCAAACCCGTGGTGGACGCCCTCGAGGCGAAGAACACCGAGGAGGCAATCTCCAGGATCCGGGAGATGGGCCTGTTCCCCACGCGGGTCAACGAACGGAGGGCCCCCAAGGGTCAGGGCGCCGGCGCACGGGGCCCCAGCCGGGTGCGCAAGAAGACCTTTGTGATCGGCGGCGTGCGGGGCAAGGACCTGACCACCTTCACCAGGCAGCTCTCCACCCTGACCGACGCGGGCATCCCCGTGGTGCAGGCGCTGAACATCCTGGAGCGCCAGATGCGCCCCTGCGCCCTGAAGAACATCATCGGGTCAGTGGCGGACGAGGTCGAGGGCGGCTCCTCCCTGTCGGAGGGCATGGCCAAGTATCCGAAGGCGTTCGACAAGCTCTACGTGAACATGGTCAAAGCCGGCGAGGCGGGCGGTATGCTGGACATCGTCTTGCAGCGTCTGGCGGACTTCCGGGAGAAGGCCGCCCGGCTGCGCCGCCGCGTGCTGTCGGCCCTGATTTACCCCGTGTTCGTCGTCGTGGCGGCCGGCGGCATCCTGACCTTCCTCATCTACAAGGTCATCCCCAGCTTCATTCAGATGTTCGAGGAGCTGGACGTGACCCTTCCCGCGCCGACGATGTTTCTGCTGGTGGTCACCAACTTCGCCACGCACAGGTGGTACCTGCTGCCGGCCATTCCGCTGGGGCTTTTCGGCATCTACAAGCTGATCACCGCCACCAAGGTGGGCCGCTTCGTGGTGGACTGGCTCAAGTTCCGCGTCCCGGTCTTCGGCTCGATAATCAACAAGGCGGCCATCGCGCGGTTCACCCGGACCTTCGGCACGCTGATCGGCAGCGGCGTGCCCATCCTGGAGGCGCTCAACATCTCCCGAGACACCTCCGGCAACTCCGTGCTCGCCGGCGCCATACAGAGGGTGCACGACGGCGTGCGCGAGGGCGACCCCATCGCACCCCCTCTGGGCGAGAGCAACGTCTGCGATGACATGGTGGTCAACATGATAGACGTCGGCGAGGAGACCGGTAACCTCGACACCATGCTGCTCAAGGTGGCCGACAACTACGACGACCAGGTGGACTCCGCCGTCGAGGGCCTCACCAGCCTGATGGAGCCCATCATGGTCATCCTGCTGGGCGGCATCGTCGGCTTCATCGTCATCGCGCTGTTTATGCCGCTGATCAAGCTGATGAGTTCGCTCTCGTGAGCCGCCGGGCCGGCCGCTGGCCGCCCGCGCTCGAAAGACAGGGAAGGAGGTCGCCCATGCGCCGCTCCAACACCGGGTTCACGCTCGTCGAGATGCTGGTGGTCATCAGCATCATCGCCATCCTGGCCGGGATGCTCATGCCCGCCATCATGGCCGCCCGCGTGAAGGCCCAGGAAACTCACACCCTCAACCTCATCCACAACTGCGAGTCGGCCGCCACCGCGTTCTTCAACGACCGCGGCGACTACCCCCCCTCTACGTGGGCCGAACTGGACGAGTTCTTCGATGTTGAAGGCCACGGCACCGGAGGCAGCCTCAGCGACGAGTCCAACCACTCGCCTTCCGAGGGCAACCTGGACGTGTGGGTGGATGAGTACCCGATGGAGGTGGATCGGAACAAGGAGCTGGTGGACGGAGGGTACGACGGCGATTACGACGACGATGGCAACAGGGATACGGAGCCGGACACGGACGAGGCGCCGCGGGTGTGCCGCGTCAACGAGGGCATCGAGGTCTTCCTGGCCTGCCTGGCCGGCCGCGACGGCGGCCCTTACATGGAGGTGGAGGCCAGTTGGGTGGCCAACACCGACGCCGACTTCGACCGTTCCAGCAACGAGAACGACCAGGTCGGCGAGACCGACACGGACCCGGACATCCTGCAGGCCACCAACTGGTATTTCGGCGGCACCATAAATGAGCCTCAGGCCGCCCGCGAGCTGGTGGACTACTGGGGGAATCCCCTGGTCTACTTCCACAACCGCGACTACGACAGATGCGACCGGCATAGCGACAACTACGCGTTCACCACGTATCCAGACGACCATTGGCCCCGCTACGCCCGATCAGGATACGTAAGCTGGGGTCAGGCGGACGGGGATGAGCCGCAGGAGGTTACAAGTCTGGACGCCGATCAACTGGAGTATCCCATCTCCGTCAGCCAGTCCGAGCTGGGCGCGCCGCCGAACCTGAGCAGCTTCCAGCTCTATAGCTGGGGCGTGGACAGGGAACCGGGCGACCACCTCGGGGGCCAGCCGCCGGCGAGCGAGAACCAGAAAGAGCTTCTCCGACAATGGCGTGACAACCTGGCCAACTGGGAGTTGGAGGAGTAATCCATGGTGCGCCGCCGGCCAGCGGAGGGGGGGGGCAGCGTTGCGTCCGGGCCGCTCCGACGCGCCTTCACTCTCGTTGAGATGCTCGTCGTCATGGGCATCTTCGCCATTCTGGCCGCCCTGGCCGCCGCTTCGTGGGTCAGCATGACTCGCCGCGCGAGCCGGGAGGGGGCGGCCGAGCGCGTGATGGACGTGCTGCGCCAGGCGCGCCTGAGCGCGGCGGACACCGGCCGGGGGGCCGTCGTGCGCATTGACCCCGAACGCAACCTGCTCTACGGCCTGTCCACCCGCATCGAGGCCGCCTGGCACTTCGACGAGCTCAGCAGCACCGGCGAGCCGGACGAGTTCATCACCCCCGGCGCGCGCTCGATGCACGGTACGTATCACGATCCGCCGCCCGACGACCTCGTCGAGGGCACCCTCGGCCTCTGTCTGGCGTTCGACGGCTCCGGCACCTTCGTGGACTGCGGGCGCTACCCCGTCTACGACCAGACCGACGGCATCCGTCTGGAGGCATACGTGCGGCCGCAGCCGGAATCTGGAGACGCGACCAAGGCCTTCGGCATCATCGCCAAGTGGGACGGCAGCAAAGGCTACAGGCTCTACCTGGACTGTGAAGAGGACACGGGCACGGGGAAGTACAGCCTGAAGGGATACCTGACCACCGAAGAGACCCCAATCCAGGTTAGCTCCACGGCGCCGCACGCCCAGAACGTCACGATACCCGGCTACCAGTGGTCGCATGTGGCCCTGGAGTGCGATGGCTCGGAGGCGCGCCTGGTCTGCAACGGCATCGTGGTCCACAGCAAGCCCCAGTACGCTCGCATGGAGCCCGCCGGCAGGGAGCGCCTGTTGATCGGCGCCGTCGGGCCGTACGATCCGAACGGGTCCCCGCCCGATCCGCCGGAGGCCTACTTCCGCGGCCTCATTGATGAGCCCCGCCTGCTGTCGGTGGCCGGCGGGCAGCGCATCACGCTGCCTGACCGCGTGCGGCTGGTCGCTTCGGACGAACGGGTGTACTTCGACGACCAGGGCAACCTGGACCTCAGCTACCACAACCAGGACGTGTACGTCTCGGTCGGCGACCCCTACCAGGCGGCATTCCTGGACAGCGGCATAGACGAGACGGCCGACACGCTCCGCGTGGGCCCCCGCAATCCCTTCCCGCCCACGGGCGGAGCCGTCATGGTGGGGGATGTCGCAGCGGCGGCGCCCATGGAGGTGATGACCTACGACGTGGCCAACGGCGCGGACCTGAACGAGCTCAACCGCCGCAAGTACGGAACCCAGGAACGGGAACACGACGAGGGTGAGGACATCTACTTCGCCCGCGTGGTGCGGCTGGGCCGCACTGGCCTGGTCAGCAAGGAAGGCGACTGGTAAACGACCAACATCCCACCACGGAGACACGGAGAACACGGAGAACGGCAGAGGGATGGGACCACGACGACACGACGGGCACTACGCGAAGACAGGACGAGGGGTTCTTGTGCAGCCGTTCTTGATACTGCTCAGTCTTCCTCCGTGTTTTCCGTGTCTCCGTGGTGAGACTCGCCGTGGAGAGAGGAGGCGTAGAGGATGAAGGCGGATGACCGCCGGGGGGTTGCGCTGATCATCGCGGTGGCGGTGCTGACGGCCATGTTCCTGATGGCCGTGCCGTTCGCGGTGTTCATGCGCCTTCAGCACAGCGCGGGCACCCAGGCGCTGCACACCGCCCGCGCGCGCAACGGCTACACCGGCGCCCTCGGCTACGCGCGCAACGTCCTCTACCAGGGCAGCTACTACGACGGCATGCTCGACGCGCCATTCCAGAGCGCCGATGTGGACACCCTCTGGGAGTTCCGCGCCACCATGCGGACGGTGGTCGAGGAGACGGAGCTGCAGTATGCGGACGTCGACGAGGACGGCCGGGATGACGTTGCCGAGCGCAAGTTCGGGGTCAAGTCGGCCCTGGGGCTGCCCAACGACGGCGACCCGGACACGCTGGACGGCTATTTGCGGGTGGGGGAGGAGTGGGTTGGCTACTATGACGTGGACATAGATACGGAAGTCGGTCAGTTCCCGGGAGGGACAGTAACGGTCCGGCGTCAGGACCGGGGCGCATTCGGCACATCGGCCGACGACCACGGCACGGGCACGCTGGTCAGCGTCTTCCCCGAGCTGGAGATGTGGCACCTGGACGTGCAGGACCAGCAGGCGCTCATCAACGTCAACACCGCCCCATACCAGGTCATCCTCAACCTGCTGCAGTACCTGGAGATCGCGGGTCCTGCGCCGCCGAATACGCCGAGCGTGGAGCAGATGAACCTGGCTGCCGCCATCTCCGCCTACCGGCTCTACTACTCCTTCTGGGAGGGCGAGGGCGAGCAAGGTGCGATAAAGGACGGCAGCTACACCCGTTTCCAGAACCTGAGCGCCGTCCGGAACATCTCGAAGGCGCCCTGGCTCGGCGCCGGGGGCACGCCGACGCTGACGGCGGACGACTTCGACCGACTGCGCCCCTACCTGACGGTGCACTCCGAGGCACCCGGTGAACTGTGGTGGGACGTCACTTACACCCAGGGCGACCTGAACGGCGCCTCGGCGCATACCGAGCATTGGGCTGTGCAGCTCAACAATGCCGGCCAGATACCCGTCGGCGGCATCGTCCGGCTGGGGGACTCCCAAGACGATCCCGTCCGCATGGTCAACTCGGTGAACCGTACAGTGACGCTCGGAGCCGGGGGCCTCGCTCTGGCACAGACCGGTCCGGTGTCCGTGACGGGCTCTCTGGCTGACTTCGCGCTCCTGGACAGCACCACGAACCCGGGCGCCGATGCCCACACGCCAGGGTACCTGTACATTGACGACGGTGCGAACAGCGAGTGGATCGCCTACAGTGACGTGGATGCCGGGGCGAACCAGATACACGTCAGCGAGCGTGGGCTGTGGGGCACGAGCGACGTCGCCCATGCTGCTGGAGTGACAATGCAAGGCAACGTCATCGGCTGGCGCTACGACGCCGGAAGTGGATTGGTGGACAGCAACGATGAGCGCATGTACGTGGGTGGTGTTCAGGTCAACTACACCCCGGCCGTGGGCGAGACGATAAGTAACGGGAGCACGCTCCAGCTCGAGCGCCGCCACGCCGTGAACGTCAACACCGTCACCGATCCCGTCATCCTCCAGGCGCTGGCCTACGGCGTCAGCGATGGCACGGACACCATAGACGAGTCCAACGCCGGAACCTTCGCATCGGGACTGCTGGAGTACACCTCGGGCGCGGCCGGCCCGCCCTATGACTTCTTCGACGGCAACGAGGAATGGTTCGATTACACCGACCCCTCGGACAACCCCACTACGCCCCGGGCTGAGTTCGAGGACTTCATTGCTTCCCTCGGCTTCGGAGTAGGCGACGAGCAACTGCTGAAGGACAACTTCCGCGATGTCCCGGCTTCGTGGCCGGCGGTCTCGACGTGCCCCCTGCGCTTCAACAGCGGGGCGCTGACGGGCATCGCCTCGATGGGCATGGCGGACGATCGCGCCCACACCCCCGTCGCCCAGTACCCGCGCCTGGCCCGGTCGCGCGTCTATGACACCGTGCCGCCCCTGGAGGGGCTGATCTGGGCGTTGCGCAGCCAGAAGGAGTTCTACGACTGGATGGCCTTGAGCGGGCAGAGGGAGGCGGACGGCGGCCACATCCTGACCGGCCGGCTGCTGGAGCGGCTGCCCGGCGCGCTGCTGGCGGACGATGACGATTGGGCCACCGCAGACGAAGGCGTGGGCACCGTGATGCCCGCACTGGGCATCCTGGAGCCCCACCGCTACGTGACCTGCCTGATGGGACTCCACTCGCCGACGGTGAACGACTTCGACCTGGACTACTCGGCGGCCGCCGATACGGCCATGGTCGGCCCGGCCACGGCCGACACGGACAACACCACCTATGGCGGCATCCGGGACGTGCAACTCGAATACGACACGCACTACGACGCGGCGGCGGGCAATCGGCATATCGAGGCCGATTCCTTCCACGCCGTCGTCCAGCCGTTCGCCGTCGAGTTCTGGATACGCCCCGCCCGGCACGCGCTTAACCGCCAGCTCATCCTGGACGTGGGCGAGGGTGAGGCGGAGGAGCCCGACGCGGAGAGCCAGGTGCGCCTCTACCTGCAGAACCGCCGCCTGGTGCTGCGCATGGACGAGCCGGTGGATGACGCCGATGCGGGCTACAGCGGGTACGTGGAGGCCAGGAGCGGGCTGACCTTCGAGCCGGGCCGGTGGCACTACGTGGCCGTGGCCGCCGTCGGGCCGTTCAAGGACGAGATCGCGATGTTCGTGGACGGCATCTACGACAGCGGGATGACGTGGCTGTACGGAGATGACGACGAGGTGGCCGTCCAGGAGGGTTGCTTCCTGCCGCTGGCCATGACATGGCCCAACCGGAACACAACCACCACCATCGGCCCGGTGGGCGGGGAGTGGGCCGCCGGCAGTATGGGGCTCGGCGTGCAGGACAAGGACTGGCTGCCCGAGCGCGGCTGCGTGGTCGTCTCCTCGACCGACGAATGCTACCCCTACCAGGGGTTCGACACCGTGGACCTGGGGGGCGGCACCATCGTGGACGTGCTGCGGCTGGGGAAGGCGCTGGAGCAGGCGCACGGGCAGGGCGACCCGGTGGCCCTGGCGCTGCCCCTGACCCGCGAGACGGCCCACAAGGGCGACATGCCCTCCTATGACCCGCCCACCGACCAGGTGACCCTCTACTGGCACAACAACCTGGGCAGCGGCTCCTACACCATAGACGGCGAGAGCGAGCTGGACATCGGCACGGTCATTAAGGGCGCCGACTACTGGGCCGACTGGATGGCGGACGTGCTGTGGGCGCCGATAGACCCGGGTGAGGCCGGCGGGGAGGTGCCCGGTTCGGCCAACTCGCCCCTGGGCGTCGGACCGGACGAACTGGACCATACCGACCGCTACAAGGCGCTGGGGCATTACGCGCAGTCCGTCCTGGCCGGCGCGCTGCCCACCGGGCCGATAGGGGACACCTTCAGCATGGGCGGCGCGCGGGACGGCTCTCCCCGCTTCGAGGGCGAGCTGGACGAAGTGCGCATCACGCCGCTGCCCCTGGCCCTGGTCCAGGGAGAGGACGCTGCCGGCAACCTCGTGTCCGGCTGGAGCACCGGCGCCACCGAGGCGCAGTTGCAGCGCTGGCGGTGGTACAGCGACGGCGACCTGGGACAGGGGGCCGCGAGCTGGAGCCGGATGGACCTGGAGGACGGCGTCCGATACGACATGCAGACGGACACGCCGCTCAACGAGAGCGGCGGCTACTTCGTAGTGGACGGGGAGCTCTGCGGCTACACGTCATACGACCCGGCCACAGGCCAGTTGAGCGACATCCGCCGGGTGTATCGCGACCTGGGGCCCATCCCGGCCGGCTCCGGGCTGGCGCAGGACCACTCGAGGCTGCAGCGCGTAATCCCACTCAACTTCATGACCGTCAGCACGCTGGCGGCGAACTACAACTGGGGCGACGACGACATACCGCTGACCGACGCCAGCCAGTTCCCCAACGAGGGCTATGTGATCATCGGCAGCGAGATCATCGCCTACGAGGGCAAGTCAGGCGATGATCTGCAGCGGGGCCAGCCCTACCTGCGCAGGGGATGCTACGGCACGACTGAGGCGACCCACTCCGCCGGCGCCCTGGTGCGCGTGCTGCCCGTGCGCCACCTGGACCGCTACAAGAACCGCGATGAGACCGAGCCCGACTGGGCGGATCACATCACCTACACCAGCGGCGAGCTGGGCACCAACATGTGCATGTTCAGCTACTATCTGGAGCAACCCGGCTCGCTCAGCGCCGTGTGGTGGCGGCTGAAGAACGCGCTCCAGGACGGCCAGCGGCTGGCCGTGCTGGTGGCCGTGGACGGCGGCACCGGCGACTGGAGCGACGACCCCACTACTACGGGCGGCGACATGTTCCGAGGCCAATTGATGAGCGCAGGGCAAGTCGGAGCCATCCTGTGGGACGTGCCCCCGCACGCGCCGCCAAACGTGACCACGGGGACGGAGGTGCGCTTCTACTACGACCTGAGCGAGACCGACCCCTACAGTATCGTCCTGGACACGGCCACCAATACGACGAACCCCGGCTGGACCGACATGATCGAGCTGGACGAAGTGGGCATCCAGATGACCCCGGAGGCGCATCAGTTCTGAGATGGTTATGGACCGAATGCGCGACAGAGGCACAGGCCCCATCTGTGGGGTAGGCGCGGCGTCTCGCCGCGCCTGGTCCGGCGAGGCCGCCGTGCCTTCCCGTAGTTGGGGACGGTCGCGGCCAGGGCTTGTCCGCCGTCTGTGTGGCGGGCGCGTCCGGCCAACGGGTTTTACGCTGGTGGAGATGCTGGTGGCGCTGGCCATCCTGCTCCTTTTCGGCGTGATGGCGGTCACGGCCCTGGCCTACGGGACGCAACTGTGGCGCTCTGGCCACCGGCGCAGCTACGCCTACGACGTGGCCAGCGTGGTGTTCCAGCAACTGCGGGACGACCTGGACTCGGCCCGCAGCCAGTTCTGGGGCGACGCCGAGCAGGCATACGACGAGCGCATCAAGTTCCTGCTGGATGAGGTCAAGACCGGCAGCGACCGCCGCGTGCAGAGGCTGCGCTTCGTGCGTGCCATCCCCGACGCAACCACCAACCCCCGTCTGCGCCAGGCCGGCGACGGCCAGGACAGCCCTGACGACCTCGATGGCGACGCCGACGAGGAATACTACAACCTGAAGGACGATGACGGCGACGGGCAGGTGGACGAGGACCTGAAGGCCCTGGAGGGGCTCTGCGAGGTGGCCTATGTGATGGGCCTGGACGCCGACGACGCCCGGACGCTCTACCGAGGGGTCCTGGGGCCGATCGGCGGGCAGGCCGGCTACAGCCTGTTCGAGGAGGCAAGCTTTGATGAAGCTTCCAAGATATACGATCCCACCGGTTCGGTCGCCGATCCATTGCCGGCCGAGGGCATCGCCGTGCCCGTCGCCCAGAACGTGCTGCACTTCGAGGTGCGCCTCTGGAGCCAGTGGACCACGGCGTGGGACGAGGCGGCCCCGTTCACCAGCTGGGGGAACTCCTGGCAGCCGGAGTACTGCGGGCCGGCATTCTGGTGGGACAGCGACGGTGTGGACGAGAGCCAGGTTCTGGACAACATGTACCCCCGCGGCGCCATGGCGGTGCTGGTGGTGGAGGCGCCGGAGGAACTGCGCTCGCCCCGGCGCATGGCCCTGGCCGAAGCGATCGACGACGACGACCTGAGCATCCGCATTCGGGGCCAGCTCCCGGCGCACAACCGGGCGTGGCCCTACGTGCTGATAAAGGACGACCAGGCGGGCGACGAGTGGTTCCGCTACAGCGACTTCGACGAGGCGACGCAGAGCTTCATCCTGGGCTCGGCGGAGGAGCGCGGCCTGCGCGGGACCGACCCGGTCAACCACGCGGCAGGCAGGGAGATGGTGTTCGGCTACACGCTGAGCACGGCGTTCCATAACCCCTCCGGGCGGGAATTCTGGGGCCAGCAGTAACGGAGAGGCGAACCACGGAGGCACGGAGGACACGGAGAAAGACGGCTGCCTGTTAACCACGACGACACTACCAGCAAGACGAAAGAGGGCGTGGCAAGGATGAACAGCAAAGGCAGAGCGCTTGGGTTGTGTTTGCTGGGTGTATCCTGCCCATCCCTGTTAGTCAGTTGTGGTCGTTCGTTGTGCTCGTCGTGTCGTCGCGGTTTCCTCTCTCTGCCGTTCTCGGTGTCTCGGCGGTGGTCGTCGTCGCGTCAGGGGCTGACCGTTATCGAGGTGTTGATGGCGCTGGGCATCTTCCTGCTCGGGTCGGTCAGCATCGTGGGTCTGTTCGTGGCGGCCAGCGTGCTGCACGCCGACGCCATCAACCGGCGCACCGCCTCGTTCATCGGCGAGGAACTGCTGGCCCACGTGCGCACCATGCGCCTGCGGGATGTGTTCGCCACGACGGATCTGGCTGCCGGCATTGGCGCAGGTGACCCGGTGATCCGAGTCGGCGCGACAGAGGCCACCAGCGAGAGCGGGACGCGCGGGGCCAACTTCCACAGGTACCCCTTTTTCCCCTGGCCGTTCGAGAATGCAGAATCGGGCTTCGCACCATACGGCCCGGACCGGAGCGTGGGCCCGATCCTGATTGACCAGGAACTCATCTGGTACACAGGCCGCCCTTCGGGTGCCGACCAGTTCACTGGCTGCGCGCGTGGCCTGCGGGGAGATGGCGATGGGCACGCCGAGGAGGCCGACATCCTCCAGCCGCGCACGTGGTACTACGTTCTGGCCGGTCCACTGCCCGCGCCACCGGCAGCGGCCCCAAGCGACACGCAGTTGAGCGTCTACGGCGACCCGTCGGACACCACCAGCGGCCATCCGCCGCCGGTGCCCACGCGGGGCTACATCGTCCTGGGGGAGGAGTGGATCCGCTACACGGGCACCGCATGGGACAGCGCCACCGACCGAGGGGAGTTCTCCTGGGAAGACGAAGACGCCAGCCGCGGCGCGGGCGATACGGAGGCTGTCGCTCACCCGGCAGGCACGCCGGTGAGCGTGGCCTACGAGCATCCGCGCTATCCCGGCTTCTACTGCTCGGTGCAGTTCTATCCGTCCAACACTGCCGGCTCCCAGGCGCGGGTCCTGATAGGGGTCGGCTACGGCACGCCGGAGCGCTTCCGGCTGCACAGCTTCCACACCATCTTCACACCCACGCTCTTCTGACGGCCCTCAACCCGACGCCTGGAGCAGGCCGGCTTCGCCCGATGTCCAGACGGCGTAGGGGAAGCTCTCCCGCGTGGTCCCCGCCCCCACCCGCCCGTCGGGGCTCACGGCCAGCAGGCTCACGGGTGCATCAACATCGGCCGTCCGGCGGTCGCGCGCGCGCCGGATGACCTCCGCGCAGGCCTCGGCTGGGCCAGTGCCGCCGCGCATCAGCTCCACGGCCAGGAAGGCGGCGCAGAACCGGATGATCTCCTCCCCCACGCCGGTAGCCACGGCGGCTCCCGCCGCACCGTCCGCGTAGAGGCCGGCCCCCACCAGCGGCGAGTCGCCCACCCGCCCGGGCAGCTTCCACGCCAGTCCGCTGGTGGAGCAGCCGGCGGCCAGCCCGCCGCCCGCGTCCAGCGCGATCATGCCGATGGTGTCGTGTCCCTGCGGCCCTTCTTCCTGCCACTGTCGCCACCTCTCGGCGGCGGCCTCGGTGAGCAGCTCCTCCTCGGGGAAGCCGTTGTCCAGCGCGAACCGCAGCGCGCCGGCGCCGACCAGCATGGCGTGCCGGCCGTCCTCCAGCACGCGCCGGGCCACTGAGAGAGGGCATCGGATGTGCCGCAGCGCGGCCACGGAGCCGCTGCGAAGGCCGGTCCCGTCCATCACGGCGGCGTCCAGCTCGACCTCGCCCGCCGCATTCGGCAGGCCGCCGTAGCCGACGTTCGTCACTTCGGGATCGAGTTCGGCCACATTGATGCCTCGCTCGACGGCGTCCAGGGCGTCGCCCCCGCCGGCAAGGACTTCCCCCGCGGCCCGCGCGGCCTCCAGGCCGAACTCCCAGGTCGCCACGGCGACCGGCGCGCCCTTCGGCATAATGCGCTCCCCTTGCCTCTGGTGCCTCAATCACTCAGCAAATGCGCCACGCCGTCGGCGGCGAAATACCCTGCGAACCCGGCCAGCAGCACGGCGCAGACGCCGACCAGCCACCGGTAGCCGCGGTCCGACAGCAGGCGCCGGCCCCGGTGCACCGACTCGGAGACGGCCCCGTACCACGCCAGGTCGGCCGAGATGTG
>CAYFVS010000144.1:0-2795 GCA_964346565.1 uncultured candidatus Brocadiaceae bacterium
TCTCGCGCATCTTCTGCACCAGGCGCTTGACCTTGCCGCACTGGTCCTTCGGGCAGACGAGAAGCGCGTCGTTGGTGTCCACGATGGCCATGCCCTCCAGGCCCACCGTGGCCACCACCTTGCGGTCGGGGTTGTCCACGAACACCGTGGTGTCGCGGGTGTCCTCGGCCAGAATGGGTCCCATGAACAGGTTGCCCTGCTCATCAGCCGGGAAGGCATCAGTCAGGGTGGCCCAACTGCCGATGTCGCTCCACTCCATGGCCACGGGGATGACGGCCATCCTGCCCTCGCGGGCCGCGGGTTCGAGCACGGCGTAGTCAATGGCCGTCTTCTTCAGGCGGGGGTAGTAGGTGCGCACGGCCTCGCGCGGGTCCTGCTCGCGCAGGGCCTCCCGCAGCTCGGCCAGCACGTCGTGCATCTCCGGCTCGTACTCGCGGAACCGGTTCATCAGCGTCTCGGTGGCCCAGACGAAGAAGTTCGCGTTCCACAGGTAGTCGCCGCTCTCGGTGTAGCGCTTCGCCGTGGGGTAGTCGGGTTTCTCGGTGAACTCCTCGACCTGGAGGACCTGGACATCGTCGTATTCGCCGAGGGTCTGGCCCATCTTGACGTGGCCGTAGTTCGGCTCGACACGCGTGGGTTCGCAGGCGATAGCCACCAGGTAGCCCGACTTCTGCGTGATGAACTGCTCCGCCGCCGAGAGGGCGGCGACGAACCTGTCCGGCTTGCCGACGAAGTGGTCGCTGCCCAGGCTGGCCACTATGCTCTGGCCGCAGCGGCGCGTGACCCACACCGTCTCCAAGCCGATGGCGGCGGCGGTGTCACGGAGGGCGGGTTCGACGATGAACTGCTCGCGCGGCAGCTCGGGGAGCTGCTCCAGCGCCAGGTCCAGGCTGTCCTTGCCGACCGAGACAAACAGGCCCCCTTCCGGCGCGAGCCCGGAGTCCCGGAACCGCTCATAGGCCACCTGCACCGAACTCAGGCCGGCGAACAGTGGCAGGAACTGCTTCGGGCGGTCCAACCTGCTGCAGGGCCAAAGACGCGTTCCCACTCCCCCGGCGCGTATGACGATGATCATGTTCTGGAGACCTCGACATGAAGGCTGCCTTCGGGCGGGGATTGCCCGCTCAGAATGCCATGATACCGCATGGGGCACCCGCTGCAAGCAGGAGGGGGGGCGCGTGCACGGGCGGCCTAGGGAGCGGCCGGTCCGGCAGGCGGCTCGGCGGGTTGTTCGAGGCGGGCTATGCGGGATTCGAGGCGGCTGACCTTCTTGCCCAGCCGCGCGAGCCAGATGCCCCCGACCAGCACCACGACGATGAGCGCCACGCCGAGGACGAAGCCGGTCGAGACGCGGCGCTCGGGCGAGCTGCCACCGGCTGCCTCCAGCCGGCGCCTCTCCTCGTCCTCATCCTCCGGGGCGGGGCCGTAAGTGGCGTAGGGGTAGCGCCCCTCCAGGGGCGGGACGACCACCTTGGGCCGGTCGGGGGGCTCGGCCTCGCGGTCAGCGGCTGAACTCCTCTCTCCATCCGCCTTGAACAGGCTGCCGGCGCGCACGGACGCGCGCTCGGTGGCCTCTTCGTCCTCGCCCTGGTCCCTGGAGCGGACGCGCAGACGGGGGCGGTCGGGGATGTCCTCGTCGGGACGGCGCACGTTGGCGTCTTCGCGTTTCTTCGCTTCCTCGGCCATTGTCGTCTCCTGTCGAGTCAACTGGCGCTTCAGCCGGCCTTCCGGCCGCAAGCCCTTGCCGGCAGCGTTCGCTCCGGTGCGGGCAGCTCGATGGGAATGGTGCGTCGAGGCCCGCGGGCCTCCGGGACCTCCATGGCGATCACCTCGCCGGCCAGGGCGCGGTAGTCCTCCGCGCCGTGGCAGTCGGGATCGTAACGGCTGATGGGCAGCCCGAAGCCCGGCGCCTCGGCCAGCCGGATGTTCTTGCGGATGACGGTGCGGAACACGCGGTGGCCGAAGTGGCCCTTTATCTCGTCCAGTATCTCCTGTGCCAGGCAGGTGCGGGCGTCGTGCATGCAGGCGATCACGCCACTGACGCGCAGGCGCCTGTTGACGCCGCAGCGCACGCGCCTGACCGTGCCCAGCAGCTTGCCCACGCCCTGAAGGGCGAAGAACTCCGTCTGCAGCGGTATGAACACCTCCCGCGCCGCGCACATGCCGTTCAGCGTCAGCAGGCCAAGCGATGGCGGGGAGTCAATGAGCACGTAGTCAAACGGGCGCGGCAACCGCTCCAAAGCGCCCCGCAGGGCGAACAGGCGCCGCCTCTTGTCGGTCAGCTCCACCGACAGCCCGGCCAGGTCTATGCTGGCCGGGATGATGTTGAGACACTCGACACTGCTGGCACGGATCACCTCCGCCGGCTCGTCCTCGCCAAGCAGCAGGCTGTAAAGGGACGGTTCGCCGCGGCTCAGCTCCAGCCCCAGGTGCAGCGAGAGGTTGGCCTGGGGGTCGGCGTCCACCAGCAGCACACTGCGGCCCCTCTCGGCCAGGCAGGCGCCGAGGTTGGCCACGGTGGTGGTCTTGCCGACGCCGCCCTTCTGGTTGAGCACGATAATCCGTCGCACGCCTTCCGCCCGTGTGCTGGAGCCGGTGTTCTTTACATGTAACGGTGTCGCGCGCAGCGGATGCAAGGCCGGGTGATTGAAATGCGCTGCACCTTTGCGTTATCCTGCCATGGGGCTGGAACGGGCACCGATGGCACAGGTCCAGGACGGTGGCCGGTCTCCGACCCAAGTTCTTTTTCAGCTAAGACTTCCGTCGACTCACGGCCGCCCCGCAGGCGCGGCGGC
>CAYFVS010000145.1:0-9646 GCA_964346565.1 uncultured candidatus Brocadiaceae bacterium
GAAGTAGCGCAGCGTGCTGAGCACCGGGTTGGGCGCGGAGGTGCCCAGCTTGCACAGGGAGGTGGTCTTGACCACATCGGCCAGGTCCTCCAGCAGCTCCAGGTCGTCCATGGTGCCCCGGCCCTCGCAGATGCGGTCCAGTATCTGGAGCATCCGGGGCAGCCCCTCCCGGCAGGGCGTGCACTTGCCGCAGGACTCCTCGACCAGGAAGTTCACGAAGTAGCGGGCTACGTCCACCATGCAGCTGTCCTCGTCCATGACGATCATGCCGCCGGAGCCCATCATGGACCCGACCTCGGTCAGCCGGTCGAAGTCCACCTCCAGGTCCAGCAGCTCCGCCGGGATGCACCCGCCGCTGGGACCCCCGGTCTGGACGGCCTTGAACTCACGATCCTCGGGGATGCCGCCGCCGATGTCGTAGATGATCTCACGCAGCGTGATGCCCATGGGCACCTCGACCAGGCCGGTGTTCTTGACCTTGCCCACGAGGCTGAAGACCTTGGTGCCCTTGGAGCCCTCCGAGCCGATGGAGGAGAACCAGTCCGCACCCCGTCCGATGATGACGGGCCAGTTGGCCCCGGTCCCGCCGCTCTTGCGTGCGGTCGGCCTGTCCCACAGGCCACTCTCGACGGTGTGGATGTGCTTGGCGCGCGGTTCGCCCACCCGACCCTCCAGCGAGGCCATCAGCGCCGTGGACTCCCCGCACACGAACGCTCCGCCGCCGCGGACGATCTCGATGTCGAAAGAGTGGTTGCTGCCCAACAGTCCCTCGCCCAGCAGGCCCAACTCGCGCGCCTGGCCGATGGCCGTGCGCAACGTCCGCACGGCCAGGGGATACTCCTGCCGCACGTAGACGTACCCCTGGTGGGCGCCGATGGCAAAGGACCCGATGGCCATCCCCTCCAGCACGCTGTGAGGGTTGGCCTCCATGATGGAGCGGTCCATGAAGGCGCCGGGATCGCCTTCGTCCCCGTTGCAGATAACGTACCTGACGTCGCCGGCCACCTCCCGGCAGGCGGCCCACTTGCGCCCGGTGGGGAACCCGCCCCCGCCCCGGCCCCTCAGGCCGCTCTTGGACACCTCCTCGATGATGCCCTCGGGGGTCCAGCGCAGCAGGGCCTGGCCGAGCGCCTGATAGCCGCCCTGGCGGATGTAATCCATGATGTCCAGGGGATCTATGAAGCCGTTGAGACGCAGAGCGGTCCTGCGCTGGTGCTTGTAGAAGGGCACGTCCTCTTCCTTCTGCAGCCGGCTGTCGTCCAGCTCGTAGAGCAGCCTCTCGACCGGGCCTTCGCCTGCCAGGACGCGCTCCACTACCTCGACGGCATCCTCGGCGGAAACCGAGCAGTAGAAGGTCCCCTCCGGCCGCAAGACCACCACCGGTCCGCGTTCGCAGAACCCGTGGCAGCCGGTGCGCTTGACCTCCAGCCGGTCGGTGGCGTCCCGGTCAGCGACGGCTTCCTGGAACGCCTCGAACAGCGGCTCCGCGCCGCTGGCGCAGCAGCCGGTCCCCAGGCACACGCAGAGCGTCCTGGTGGCCTCCTTCTCCTCTCGAAGGGAGTCCGCCAGCTCCTGCAACTGGCGCAGGGACTCAATCCTGGTCGTCGTCACGCCCAAACCCGTACTCCTCCAGTACCGGGCCCAGCCGGGCCGGCGTCATGTGTCCGTGGTAGTTGCCGTCAACGGCTATCAGCGGGCCAAGCGCACAGGCACCCAGGCAGTTGACGGTCTTCAGGGTGAACAGCCCGTCGGCGGTCGTCCGGCCCCGTTCGACGTGCAGCATGTCCTCCAGCGTCTCCACCAGCGTCTTCGCCCCGCGCACATGGCAGGCAGTGCCGGTGCAGACCGTTATCAGGTGCTCCCCGAGCGGCTCCAGGCTGAAGGCGGCGTAGAAAGTGGCAACCCGCAGCACCTCAGGCAGGGGCACCCCCAGCCCCTCGGCCACGTGCTCCAGGGCCGGGCGGGGCAGATAGTCAAACTCCTCCTGGACGTCCTGCAGCACGTGGATGAGGCTATCGCGACGGCGGCCGTAGCACTCCAGCAGTTCCTTCGCCGTGCGAACGGCAGGCTCGGCTTCCACTACTGGCATCTGTGCCTCCCGAGCTGCTCAGTCTTCTGCGGATTCTGTCCGCGCCCGGGCCACCTCGATGGTGCGGCGCGCCGCGTCCTGCCGGCGCTGCTCGACCAGATCCTCCAGCGGCACCACGCTGCGGGCGCCGGTGGGGCAGGCAACCACACAGTGGGGCGGCTCGCCCTCCTCTATCAGCTCCGCGCACAGGTCGCACTTCAGCACCGTGCGGCCCTCCGCATCCCACTGAAGGGATCCGAACGGGCAGACGACCACGCACGACTTGCAGCCGATGCACTTCGCCGGCGCCGTCCGCACCGGGCCGCCTTCCTCCTCGCGATACAGCGCGCCGGACGGGCAGACGGTCACGCAGGGCGCGTCCTCGCAGTGCTGACACTGCACGGGCACCGCCCGGCCGCCGGCGGCGATGACGCGCACCCGGGGCACCATGTGGGCCTCGGCCAGGACCGCTTCCACTATGTCCTCGAAGCCGCCGTGTGCCAGGGCGCAGGCCGTCTCACATGCGCGACAGGCCAGGCACCGCTCCAGGTCAACTACGACCGCTCCGGTCTTCGCTCTCTTTGCCATTGCTCCGTTCCGCTTTGGGAACGCGCCTCGCTCACTCGGCGGGGACCGGCGCCTCCCGCTCGGCTCTGCTCGGCTCATACATCATCTCCTGCAGGCCGAGCGTCTGGCGCTTCTGGTTGATGTGGTCAATCATGAGGTGGGCCGCCTCTATGGGGTCCCGCTCGAAGGCCAGCTTCCCGCCGAAATCGTCCTCCATGCCCTCGGTCAGGTACTCCCGGACCACCTTGCTGCCCATGACGGGGAACGGCTCGGCCAGAACGGTGTATATGCCGCTGGCGGCCACGTAGGTGGCGATGGAGATCGCCTTCTCGCTCATCCACTCGGGCGCCGCGCCGGCCACGGGCAGGTCGGAGATGTCCTCGCCCAGCCCGCCCTCCTTCACCATTTCGACGCAGGCCAGCAGGATGCGGCTGTTGTCCACGCAGGAGCCCACGTGCAGCACGGGGGCGATGCCGACGGCCTCGCAGATCTCCTGCAGGCCCCTGCCGGCGAACACCTTCGCCGCTTCGGGCCGCATCAGGCCGGCCTTCGCACAGGCGATGGCGCTGCAGCCGGTCTGCACCACCAGAACGTCGTTGCGGACCAGCTCCTTGACCATCTCCACGTGGCCCCAGTCGTGGGTGATCTTCACGTTGTTGCAGCCGACCACGCCCGCCACGCCCCGTATGCGGCCGTCCATGATGCCGCGGTTCAGGGGGCGGAACAGCGGGCGGTAGGTGCCGCCCAGGGTGGTGAAAATGCTCTCGACGGTGTAGCCGCCGATCAGTTGCTCGCTCTGCGGGGGGATGTTGGCCTCGGCGGGGTCCCGCTCGCGGAATGCCTGGATGGCCATGCGCAGGATCCTCCTGGCGCTCTCCAGGGCGCGTTCCTCCTCGAACTCCACGTGTTCGACTCCCTCGAAGGCCGCCTTCTTGGACGTGGAGATCAGGCGGGTCGGGAACCTGTCGCCGTAGTCGGCGATGGCCGGCATGATGCACTGCACGTCGACGATCATGGCATCCACGGCGCCGGTGGCCAGGGCAAGCTCCTGCTGCAGGAAGTTCCCGGCGATGGGGATGCCATGGCGCATGAGAATCTCGTTGGCGGTGCAGCAAATGCCCGAGAGCTGGATGCCGTCGGCGCCGGCTTCTTCGGCGGCCTTGACGATGTCCGGCATCTGGGCGGCGGCCACCATCATCTCCGATAGGGTAGGCTCGTGACCGTGGACCACCACGTTGACAGCCTCCGGGCGCAGCACGCCCAGGTTCGTCCGGCTTCGGATGGGCTCCGGGCCGCCGAACAGCACGTCGCTGATGTCGGTGGCATACATGCTGCCGCCCCATCCGTCGGACAGCGCCGTGCGGATCATCTGGCGCAGCATGTGGACCGGCTCGTTGTCAACGCCCATGTGAGTGGCGTGCATGGCCCGGACGATGTCGGCGTCAATGCCCGTGGGTGTAACACCGGCGCGCCGCCACTTCCTCTGCAGCGGTTCAGGCGCCCGCCGCACCAGCCGCAGCACGCCCTCCTGGCGGCCGAAGTCAGCGAGGGCCATCTCGGCCACCTCGGTGGCAATCTGGCGTGTGTCTTTGCCCTCGGTCTCCACGCCGAAGCCCCCGGCGAGTGCCAGAAGCTTCGCCTCGTTCTTGATCTCGTATCCCTCGGCCTTGCCCCGGGCGGCCAGCATCAGCGTGCAGACGATGTCCCGTCCGTGGTCTGAATGGGCGGCCGCGCCGGCAGCGCAGTGGCGGGCCAGGTTGCGCGCGGCGATAGTGTCCGCCGTCGCCCCGCAGACGCCGCGCTGCGCCCCCTCGCCGAATGGGTCTATGCGGCAGGGGCCCAGCACGCAGTTGCGGCAGCACAGGCCCAGCCGCCCGAAGTCACACTGGGGCAGGATCGCCTCGTAACGGTCCCAGGCCAGCTCGAACCCACACGCCGCAGCGTGCTCGATCATCTGCTGCGAAGCGCCGTCGCTGCTTCGCTTGTTGTGCTCAGCAATCATCTGTTCCTCCGTCCGATCTGCTCCCGGTTCCGCCGGGGCCTTTCCGTCATGCCTGCGCGCCGACCGCTTCCAGCAGGTCGCGCGCCAGGCGTTTCTGCTCCTCTGTTCCGCGGTATGGACACGTGCCGTCCAGGTCCGCCGCGGCTATCGTTTCGTCGTAGGGCAGCCGTCCCACCACAGGCACATCTGCCAACTGCTGCTCGACCGCGCGGAGTTCTTCTTCCGACCGGTACTTGTTTACCACGGCCGCGACGTCACGGATGCCGATGTCGGCGGCGTAGCGCCGGATAGTGAACGCCGTCTGGATGCTGCGGCGGCCAGGCTCGACGACGACGACCATGCGCTCCACGCCCGCGGCCGTGCCGCGGCCCAGGTGCTCCACCCCCGCCTCCATGTCCAAGATGACGTCCTCGTCCTGCCGGAAGAACAGGTGGGCGAGCAGGTTCTTCAGGAAGGCGTTCTCCGGGCAGAAACAGCCAGCGCCGCCCCGGGCCAGGCGTCCCATGCGCAGCAGTCGGATGCCGTCCGCCGGGACGGCATAGCGGTCCGGTATGTCGTCCACTTTGGGGTTGAGGCTGAACATCTGGCCGCCGGCGCCGGTGGCCCCGGTTCTCTCGGCGATCAACTCCTTCAGCTCGGAGATCGGCTGGGGCTGCCGGGCGGCAGGCAGGCCCAGCGTCATGGCGGCATTGGCGTCGGGGTCGGCGTCAACCAGGACGACCGAACGCCCATGTTCGGCGAGGTACTTCGCCGCCAGGACGGCGACGGTGGTCTTACCGGCCCCGCCCTTGCCCGTCACGGCCAGTTTCATGACCCTGGAACCCCACGATGCAATTGCCGGGCAGCACCCGCTCAGAAAGGCCCGTCAGGCCCTCTGTTGAGCGCGGACAGCAAATCCTGTCCATTCTACCAGGGTGGGGCACAGTGTCAAACGAATGGCCCCGAAACAGGCGTGAGCAGGGGCATAACGGCAAGGCTACAGGCCGGGGAACGAGGGGGAAGGGGGCGCTTCGTAGCTGAACAGGAAACCCACCAGCGCGCCGTAAAGGAAGTCGGTCAGCCCCATCTCCGCCATCCGCGACACGCCGTGGCTGATCGGCACATATGTCTGTGCCACCAGGATAGGAGCAACGGCGGCCAGCGCCGCCATGCACAGGGCCGTGAACAGGCACGCCTCCAGCCGGCCGCCCTCCAGCATCTTCACCAGGGGCAGCGCAAACACCAGCAGCAGGAGGCACTCCAGCACCCGGATGCCGCTCCAATGCAGGATCCCCAGCCCGTCGCTGATCTCGTAGGCGCTGCCCAGGGCGAGGGCCCCGCCGGCCTTCAGAACAAGCCAGGCGCCCACGCACAGCAGCACGCGCAGCACCCACTGGCGGGTGGCCATGTGCAGGCGGGGGCTCTCCTCCAGCACGACAGACGCTCTGATGCTGCCGCTGATGGGCAGCAGAAGCAGGGAGAACACCAGCCCCACCAGGAAGCCATGCGCGGTGATGACCGCCGAAGCCGCCGGCGTGATGTGCTCCGCCAGCAGCAGGCGGGCTTCCATCTGCGGCAGAAAGGTATGGAGGCCGAAATAGGCCACGAACACGGCGCAGACCAGTTGCGTGCCACCCCAGCGGGAGCGAACGGCGGCGTAGGCGAGCACGCCGCCAACCAGCAGCCCGGCCAGGAAGATCCGGCCCAGCGTCGAGCCCGAACCGACGGGCAGCCGGGGGAACTCCTCGAACCGGCTCAGCAGCAGCAGCGACACCAGCGTGATGCCCGTCAGCGCCGCACCCGCCGCCATCATGCGCCAGGCGTATGTCCAGACTGTTCTCATAGCCGCTCCCTCTCCGCTGCCGCCCCGACAGGTTAGCAAAACCGGCCCGCGGGTGCAATCCGCCGGGCGGGTTGCCGGGTTGCTGAGTTCCTGACGGCCCGCTGCTCGGCGATCTGTCAACCCAGCAACCCGACAACACAGCAACCAACAACGGTCAGTTCGACAGTCCGTAGAGGAGCACCTTCATCGCCAGCCGGCCCGCAGACGGCTCCAGAACGGCCGGGCAGCGGTGGCACGGATGGCCGTCAATCGCGCTGCTCAGGTCGTACTTGCTGTAAACGAGCACCACCCGTCCGTCGCGCTCGATGAACTCCAGGAACGGCCTGGAGAGGTCCGGATTGGCCCGCAGGACCGGATCGGTGTACTCGACACGGCCCAGAGACGGGCCACCCTCCAGCAGGGGATGACCCACCGGGAGCACCCCCAGCTCTGCCCCGGGGAACATCTCCCGCGCCAGCTCCCGGAGCGACCGGTCGAATGCCGCACTGCCGCAGGCGGCCTCGACGAACAGGAAACCTCCCCGGTCAAGATACTCCAACAGCCCCTGCCTGGCACGCTCGCCCAGGCGCAGCTCGCCCACGCCGGTCAGGTAGAGAACATGCGCCACAAAAGGCGTCTCCACCGCCACATCGACCGGCACGGGGCGGCTGTAGACCTCCACGCCGGCCTGCCGGGTCAGCCGCTCCAGGGTCTTCGGCCAGGCCAACTTGTGCGGCTGCCACTGCCCACCGTGGACCACCTGGCCCATGACGAAGGCCCCTCCCCGAGCCAGGGGCTCCTCATCGGAGGGCAGGAACACCTGGCGCTTCGCCAGCTTGCCCGCCAGCGGGCGCAGGCCGGTCACGTAGGCCACCACGTTTGTGCCCAGCCGGAAGCTCCAGTGCTCGTAGTCGGCCACGTCCAGCGGGCAGCTCAGCCCGTCCGGCGCGTAGATGACCGACAGCCAGCACGGGCCGCCCAGCCCCTCCAGCGGGGGCCGCTCGCGAGGGGCCAGGTCGAAGTGGGCGTCGTAGATCGGATGCCCGTCGGGGAGCTCTGAGAACTCCTGATCGGGGAACGCGCGCTCCATCGCCGCCCGGAAGCCCCGGTCGAAAGCCGCGTCCCCGTCGACGGCCTCGGCGAACAGCACCCCTCCGGCCTCCACGTAGCGGCGCATCTGGTCCACTTCCTCAGGCGTCCAGCCCGGCGCGCCGTGCCCGCTGACGTAGAGTATGGGCGCGGCGACCAGTCGGTCCAGCGGCGCGCGGATCGGCACAATCTGCCAGTCCAGCTGCTGCCCCAGCCTGTCGCTCATGAACGTGGTGAGAAACCGCAAATCGTAGCGGCTCTTATCCCACCGGCCCCCGGGCCACTCGGCCTTCTGTATGACCAGGGGAGCGTTGCCCTTCGCCAGGAACAGCAACGCGAAGCACTTCCTGAGCAGGGGCCACTCGGCCGACATGCCCGCCACCCGTGCCCCGCCCCTGTCCACCAGATGCTCGACGCCCTCCCTGTACCAGTCCCGGTTGCCGAAGTAGCGCCGGGCCAGGATCGAGCCGGCCCGCTCCAGCCCGTAGAGGTAGTAGTACTTCCACTCCCTGAAACCGGGGTTACGTGTCACCGAGAAGTTGCGGGCGAGCCATTGGAGGCCGGACTGGAGGGCGCGCTGGTCGGGGTAGATGCCACATTTGCCGCGCCTCACGTGCAGCCACAGGTCGCACACGTAGAGGCTGGCCACCCCGGCCACTGTCATGCTGCCCCGGGCATCGCCGGGGCCCGTGTAGCCCCACCCGCCGTCGGCGCCCTGCCGCGCGACGAAGTAAACCCGCGCCTTCTCCCAGACCTCCTCGGGGATTCCCACTCCGGCCAGGGCGGCGGCGTGAAGGCCCAGGATGGCGAACTGGGAGTTGGAGTTGTCCGTCCGACCGGAGTCGGTGTAGGACCACCCGCCAGAGCCCTGCTGCGCGCGTATCAGGTAGAGGGCGCCAGCCTTGATCTGGGGGCGGTATGCCTGCTCGTCAATCTGGGCCAGTGCCATCACCTTCAGGGCCGTCTCGTAGACGGCGTGGAAGCCCTTCAACTCGCGGTCCGCCAGGAAGGTCCCGGCCTTCCGGATGGCCGGGTCGTCGGGGCCGACGCCCGCGGCGCGGAGGGCCAGCACGGCCAGCGCCGTCTGGCCCGTCAGCCAATCCCGCTCCGTCACGCGGAAGGAGCCGTCGTCCCGCTGCGCGCGGCGGATGTCCACCACCAGCCCGTCCATGGCCCGGCGGAGCTGCTCGGCCGTCACAGCGGCCCCGGCTGGTCGGCCGACGGCCGCCCACACCGTCCCCAGCGCCAACGCGAGCTTCACGGCCAGGCGGAGGCGCCCCCGCCTCATCCCTTGCCCACAGCCCATCGGCGCAGCTTCTTATAGGGTGTGTTGATCATGTTGCCCAGTCTGACTAACCACGGCCGGCGACGCAGCCGCCGCTGCTGGCGAGGCGAAAGCTGCCCCGGCCAAAGCCTGCGCATGTGCTTGCGCGCGTGGTAAAGGTCCGCCCCCTGGAGCTGCCCCCGCAGCCAGCGCACCGGCCAGCTCCCGCCCAGCAGTCGCCCGGGCACATAGAAGGCAACTTGGAAGTCTATCAGGTAGGGCCGCCCGTCTTCACCGAGCAGTATGTTCTCGGCCTTCTCCAGGTCCACGCAGGCCACGCCCCGCCGGTGCAGCCGGTGCAGCAAACGGAACAGGTCCCGGAAGAACTCCACAGGCACTTCGGCGTCGCGTGTCAGCGGCCTGCCCGGCACGTGCTGGCGGACTATGCCCGCCCGGCCATAGCGGCCCAGCAGTCGCGGCACCCCGGTTATGTCCTGCAGCCGCCGGAGCACCGCCGCCTCGTGGCGTGCCATCAGCCGTCCGAACCACCTGGCTGGAATGCCCCGCAGCGAGCGGCGCCGGTAGCACTTGAGAACGGCCTTCCGCCCCCCCCCGACGTAAAGGCCCACTGCGCTGACCGAGTTGTGCTTGTAGGTCTTCTGCAGGGCCAGGGACGCACCATCCACTTCGATACGGGGGGGCAGGCCTTCCTCCCCGAGGGCGGGCGATGGAGCGCCGAGCGTCATGCGGAGTCCCCGTGCCAGGCGGTCTTCACTGCGCTCTCACAGTATCACGCAGCCCGGCCGCGCGCAACGCCCCAACAACGGCAGGCACCGGCCGATGCGCCGGTGCCTG
>CAYFVS010000146.1:0-5444 GCA_964346565.1 uncultured candidatus Brocadiaceae bacterium
GAAGTCCACCCACCAGACGTTGTCACCGGAGGGCTGGTCGTCGAAGCCCTTGCTGGTTATGGAGCCGCCATCCGTGGGGATGGTGTAGACGACGTTGTCAGAGGTGTCGCGCACCTCCACCGTGCTGCCCGGATCGGCGGTGAAGATGGCCACCTTCGTGTCGGTCGGCCGGTAGCCGAAGTAGTCCATCTTGATCGCCATCGAGACGGGCGCGGCCCCCACAGTCGGTGACAGCAACGCCCCCAGCAGGAGAACGACTGACACAAACTGGACTACCATGCCTGAGATGTGTCGTCGCATTGCCATTACCTTGCCACTCCACAGATCGGTTCGCCCGCGCACTGCCTTGCGGCTGCCGGAAGCAAGCCACACGCATCCTGTGTGTCCGTCCTATGATTGCCCCTCTGACTCAGACCCCCTTTCCATACCCCCCACAGGCTTCAAGTGCGGACCGCCCGGTTGCCGGCAGGCAGCCGCCGGCCCGTGCTATCGTCCCACTCTTCTGTGTCAGGCAAACCTCCCCAACCAGTATAATACCGCGCACGGGCCGGGTTGCCAAGACACTGACTGCCTGAGCTATGCGCCAGCCTCTCACGCGACCACCTGCCGGTCCAGAGCGGTTATGTGAGAGGACTGCACAGCCCTGCCTGACGCCACCAGTGCTTGACGTGGCCCCAACGGGCTCGTATAACCCACCCGCGTAGACCGCGCATAACTACCAGAGGTAATCTCATGGACGAGCAGAGCCTCACCCTCGCCGAGGAACTCAGCCAGCTCGACGGCGTGCCCGGCTTCGAGAGCCAGGTCCGCGAGTACATCCAGGGCAGGCTGGAGGGCGTCGGCGAGTTCGAGACCGACAACCTGGGCAGCCTGATCTGTACGAAGAAAGGCGAGCATGATGAGCCCCGCATCATGCTGCCGGCGCATATGGACGAGATCGGTTTCATGGTCAAGGACGTGACCGACGAGGGCTTCATACGGTTCGCTCCCCTGGGCGGGTGGCTGGACCAGGTGCTGCTGGGCCACGCGGTCAAGGTGAAGACCCGGAAGGGCGACCTGGCCGGAGTCATCGGCTGTACGCCACCCCACATGATGCCGAAAGAGGCGCGCGAGAAGGTCATCAAGCGTAAGAAAATGTTCATTGACGTGGGTGCCCGCGACAAGAAGCACGCCACCGAGAAGCTCGGCGTGCGCATCGGCGACCCCATCGTGCCCGTGCAGGCGTTCCAGCGCCTGGGGGAGGGCGAGCTGCTGGCCTCCAAGGCGTGGGACGACCGCATCGGCTGCGCAGTGATGGTTGACGTGCTCAAGGCGCTGGCGGACAGGAGCCACCCCAATACCGTCTGCGGCGTGGGCACCACCCAGGAGGAAGTGGGCACGCGCGGGGCGGAGACGGCGGCCGACGTAGTGGACCCGGACTTCTGCATTGTGCTGGACGTCGGGCCTACCACTGACGTGCCCGGCGTCGAAGGCGAGGCGAAGACGGAGCTGGGCAAGGGGCCCATCGTCTATGTGCTTGACGCCGGGACGATTGCCCACCACCGGTTCAACGAGTTCCTGCTCGAAGTGGCCGAGGAGGGGGAGATTCCCCACCAGATGAGCCTGATAGAGGGGGGCGCCACCGACGCGCGCAGCATCCACATCCACAGCCGCGGCGTGCCCAGCGTGCTGCTCGGCGTGCCCGCCCGCTACATACACAGCCACGCGGGCGTGGTGCATGCCGACGACTACGACGCCACGCTCCAGCTTGTGCTGGCGGCGGTTGAGGCCCTCTCGCCGGATAGGGCGGCTTCCATCATGGAGACTTAGCGCTGCGGGCCGCTGATGCAGTGAACTCCCAACCCGCCGGTCGGAACCTGCGCGCCATGCTGGAGGCGATGGCCCGGGGGAACGCACCGGACCCCGGGCGCCTGCGCCAGGTCGTCGAGTTCGACCCCACCACGGAGGAGCTGCGCCGGGCGGGGTTCCCGCCCGAACCGGCCCGGCGCGCGGCCATGTTCCGAGAGACGGCGCAGCTCTGTCCCGCCCTGCGGCTCCGGGCGGCGGGCTATGATGTGGAGGCTCTGATGAGCCTGGAGGAGCTTTGGCGCTTCTACCTGCCGCTTTGCCGGGCCGTTCTTGGCCTGGCCGAATCCCTGCCGGAGGGCAGGCGCGCGCTGGTGGGCGTAGCCGGGCCGGGGGCGTCGGGCAAGACGGTGCTCGCCGGGCTGCTCTGCAAGCTTCTGGGGCGGCTGGCGGGCGGGGAGGGCAACTGCATCGTCTGTCCGCTGGACGGGTTCCACCACCCGAACGCCTACCTGGAGGCGCACTTCACCCGGGATGCCTCCGGGCGCCGGGTCCCCCTTCGGGCGGTGAAGGGCGCCCCGGAGAGCTTTGACGCGGCCGCGTTCGTGGCTGCCCTGCGACGGCTCCGCGTGCGGGAAGCGGTCTCCTGGCCCGGCTACGACCGACGGATGCACGACCCCGTGCCGGACGCGATACGCATCGGCGCCGCGGACCGCATCGCCCTGGTGGAGGGCAACTACCTGCTGCTGGAGCGTGGGCCATGGACCGGGGCGGCCGACCTGCTCGACCTGCGGCTGTTCGTGGACGCGCCGCAGGAGGAACTGCGCCGGGCGATGGTCGCGCGGCACATGCGCGGGGGGCGCAGCCGGGCGGACGCGAAGCGCCACTACAAGGGGGTGGACCTGCCGAACGCGCGGCTGATCCGCGCCTCGGGCCGGCGCGCGGACCTGGTGCTGTGTCGAAGCGGGCGCCGCGCGGCGGCGCTGCGGCGGCCGTGTTGATTGGCAACCGGCCCTGTGATATAAGTCGGCCGACACCAGAGGGAGCGTTGTGATGGCAGTGCAGATAGGCTTCGTCGGCGCCGGATGGGTGGCGGGAGAGCACCTGAAGTCCCTGGGCAAGATACCGGAGGCCCGGGTCGCGGCCGTCACGGACGTGGACGCGGACAAGGCCGCCCGCGCCGCGGCGCAGGTGGCCGGGGCGGCCGCCTACACCGACCATGAGCAGATGCTGGAGGAGCAGGAGCTGGACGCCGTTTACGTCTGCGTGCCGCCCCACGTGCATGGGGACATCGAGCTGGCCGTCATCGAGCGGGGCATCCCGTTCTTCCTCGAGAAGCCCCTGGCGAACGAGCTGGCGACGCCCCGGCGCATCCTGAAGGCGGTGCGGGAGGCAGACCTGCTTACCTCGGTGGGCTACCTGATGCGCTACCGGGAGACCGTGAGCCGCGCGAAGGAGCTGTTGGCCGAGAGCGTGCCCGTCGTGGCCCGGGGCACTTACGTGTGCGACGTGCCGCCTCCGCCCTGGTGGCGGCGCAAGGAGCAGAGCGGCGGCCAGGTAGTCGAGCAGAGCACTCACGTCGTGGACCTGGCGCGCTACCTGCTCGGTGAGGTCGAGTCGGTCTTCTGCGTTCGGCGACGCGACCTGCTGACCGACCTGGCGGACTACACGGCGGACGATGCCAGCATCTGCTCGCTGCGGTTCGAGAGCGGCCTTATATGCGAGGTGACCAGCAGTTGCGCCATGCAGAAGGCCCGCATCGGCCTGGAAGTGCTCACGCGAACCGGACGGCTGGAGCTGAGCACCGGCCAGCTCGACCTGGCCGTCGAGACCGACGGGGAGACGCACACCTACTGCAGCACCGATGACGTCTTCCTGGCCGAAGATCAGGCGTTCATCGAGGCCGTGCAGAGCGGGGAGCGGGGCGCCGTCCTCAGCGACTATGCCGACGCCTTCCGCACGCAGACGGTCACCTGCGCGGCCAACGAGTCCATGGCAAGCGGCGAGCTCGTCACGATTGAGGAGCCCTGAACGGGATGGGACGGCTTGTGCCGGACGACCAGCGGCAACCGCGCCGCTCGTGGCTGCGCCTGCTGCGGGACTATGGGATCGGGCTGGTGGTGGGGCTCGCCGCGGCGGGGTATGGCGCCTACGCGCTGATGAGCCGGCGCACTTATCTGCCGGGCCTGAAGGGCGGGACGGCCACAGTGCACGGCTCCCACGGGGTGGGGGCGGCGTTGCTGTATGTGGCCGGGGGGTTGTTCCTGGTGGTCCGTTTCTTCCTGCATGAGCGTTGCCGGTCGGAGCCCACGCGCAGCCAGCTTTACCTGCTGGAGGTCCTGCTGCTTGTGGCGTTCGTGGCCGCCGCCTTCTACGTGTTGCTCAACGTCGGCACCGCCGGCTGAGGGCGCGGCTACCTCTCGCTGAGGATGCGCTTGAGGTAGTCCTCGATGGTCTGTCCCTCGGGGGCGTTCTCCACCAGTTCCCGGTCCTGTGGGTCTTGGGGCCCTCCGGGCACGATGCTGTAGGCGAAGCCCGGCCGGTAGAAGCGCATCCGGCCGCGCCCATCCGTGATGAAAAAGGCCGGCACGGCGCTCCACGTCTCGGCGTCGGCGGCGTCGGCCAGCTCCTCGAGGGCCGCCATGGACACGTCGTCGTAGTAGAGGGGCAGCGTCACGTCCCAATCCTCGGCCACTTCTGGCGCCCGCGGTCCGAAGCGCGTCTTCTGCACGATGCCGATCCCGTCCACGCCGAACCGCCGGTACTTGCGCGCCAGCCGGTCCGCGTGCACCAGCGCCATCACGCCCCGCTTGGCCTCCACGTGCCAGTAGACGACGATTGTCGCGCAGCCCTCCGTGTAGGGTCGGACCCGGCCCGCACCGCCGGTCGCATCGCGCAGGCGGATGTCGGGGCAGCGAGGGGCGTCGTCTCGGGCGTAGTAGCGTGTGCCTGGAGCCGCCTCCAGCGGCGTGGCCTCGACGATCAGGTCGAACTCGTCGCGCTCGCGCAGAACCTCAGCCTGTTCCTGCTCTTGCGGCGGCCTGAGCGGCACCCTCTCCGGAGGCCCGGAGCTGCACCCGGAGCCCAGCAGGACGAGCAGTGCGCACGCCACCAAGAGCACTCTCAACGTCCGAAGCCTCCCCGTTTGCGACTTATCTATTCTACAGTACCCCGGCGACCGCTGCCCACACGGCCTGCGCGATCCGCTCCCGCGTCAGCATGCGCTCCTGCTCGACGCAACGTACGACGGCCCACCCGGCGGGGTCCCGAGCGACAAGCTCGCGATACGTCTCCGCCGTCCGCTGCAGGTATGCGGTGTCCGCCTCGTGGATGTCGTATCCTTCGAACCGGGGCAGTACCTGCTGGCCGCGCGCCCTGGTTGCCTCCCTGGCGCCATAGGCGGCCAGCTTGCCCGCCCGCCTGTCGTCCAGATGGCGGGCGGCCACCGAGGGGGTCACGTCCAGCAAGAGCTGAAGGTCCGGCCGGGGCAGGCCGAAGACTCCATACTCGAGCTGCTCGTCCCAGCGCAGGAAGCGCTCCCGCTCCCGCGGGTCGGGCAGCCTTGCGCCCTGATAGGCCAGGTTGGCGGCGACGTAGCGGTCGCAGACGACCACGCGCCCCTCGGCGAGCCATTCGTTCAGCTTCCCGACGGCCTGCCA
>CAYFVS010000147.1:0-2009 GCA_964346565.1 uncultured candidatus Brocadiaceae bacterium
TCCAGCGCCTGCACCCGCTCCGTCCAGTACCCACAAATATCCAGGTAGTCTTCCACCGCCCACACCAGGGAGCGCGCCGTCTCCCACAGCTCCCCCTCGACGCAGGCATGCAGCACGCGCATCAGGTGCGCGCGCTCGGCGTCCAGGCGGCGGTAGCCTTCCGGGCCAAGCTCCCGCTGCTCCCGGGCCAGGGCGTCATAGTACCCCGCCAGGCGCCCGGTCACCTCATCCGCTGGGAAGCAGCACGCCCGGGCGTAGGTGTGCACCAGGGCGTGGCTCACCGCGTATCGCAGCCCCCCCTCAATCCCCCCCGCAGGGGGGGACGCCGAGCGCAGCAACAGCCCGTAGCTCACCAGCTCGCCCAGCGGCCTGCGCAGCTCGTGGGGAGGCGTATCCAGCGCGGCGGCGATGGGCTCGCGGCTGAAGGGCGCCAGGGCCAGCAGCCCCACCACGGCCAGCACCTGCCCGGCCGCGTCGCTCACCTGGGCCAGGCTCTTCTCCAGGAGCACGCGCACGCTCTCCTGGCGCCGCTGGCCGTGATCCAGGGCGTCCAGCGGTGTCTCGCGCAGCCACTCCAGGTACTCGGCGGCGCTCTCGCCGGTCTCGTCCAGGTACTTGCCCGCCAGGCGCACCGCCAGGGGCAGGCGGCCCACCAGGTGGCAGATCTGCCGGGTGGCCTGGGCGTCGGTGGCGCGGTCGCCGCCCCACTTGCGCAGCAGGTCCACGGCGTCGGCGGCGGCCAGCGGCTCCACGTCCTGCCGCGCGGCCAGGGCGTCCTTGCGGGCGCGGCTGGTGACCAGCACGCCGCTGCCCCCGCGCACGCTCAGCACGGCTCCCAGGTCGGCGGCTTCCTCGGCGCCATCGAGGATGAGCAGGGCGCGCTTGCCGGCCAGGGCGCGCAGGGCGGCCTCGGCGGGCGTGGGCCGGGCCTCTTCGCCGAAGCTGAGGGCGATGTGCTCCAGGGCCAGGGCCGGGTCGGGCTGACCGTAGAAGCTGTGGAAGAGGATGCCGTCGGGGAAGCGGTCGGGGGGTTCGTCGCCGGGGGCGAGGGTCCAGACGGCCTCGGCGGCCAGGGCGGTCTTGCCGATGCCGCCGGGGCCGCAGAGGGTGACGACGCGGCCGGGGTGGAGGTCGGCCAGCAGGCGGGCCAGCTCGCGCTCGCGGTCGGTGAAGTGGGGGGCGCGCGGCGGGCGTTGGAGGGGGATGCGGCGCGCGGGCCTGCCCTCGACGGTGGATTTGATGTAGATATGCGCCTGGCGAAAGTCGCCGGACATGTCGAACGTATCGCCTGGACGGGGCTCGCCCATAGGACGCCTCCTCTGGTGTTAGCGTTGCGCGACGAGCCTGGAGACGGCGGCCACGATCTGGGTGGCGATGGTCAGCACGGTGGGCATCACGTCGGCCAGGTTCTGGGCCGCTTTCTTGAGCCCCTCGCCTGTGATCTGGATCATGGTCTTGTTGGGTTCTTCCTCGGTTGCTTTCTCGACCAGCAGTTGTGCCGATTGGGCCACGGCCTCCGCGTCTTCGGCCTTGTCGGCCGGCACTTGCTGCAGGGCGTCGTTCAGTTCCTTGACGAGCTTTTCCAGCTCCGCCTTGATGGAAGGATCGGTACGGGGCAGCGCATCGATGGTCTGGGTGACGTTCTCCAGCCTGGATTTGATGTTGAGGAATGCCCCGCGGAAGTCGCCGGACATGGTGAAGGTGTCGCCTGAGGGGCCGAAGTGGATGCCGCCTTCGACGTGGGCGTGGTCGCCGATGACGCCGACCTGGCTGTGGTCGATGTGCAACACGCTGTGCAGTTCCGCGATGTTGAAGGTGATGCGCTGCTCGCCGATCTGGACGGCGTAGTCGCCGGCGGTCTGCTTGGTGACGCGCACGGTGTTGTCGTTGCCGACGACGTTGCCGTCGCCGTCGATGGAGACGTGGCGCTGGAGAAGGTCTCTCTGTTCAGGTGTCAGCATTTCTTGCCTCTTGTCTCACCAACAGGTGGGCTCGCCGGGGGCAAAGCA